>JACQAR010000044.1 GCA_016194825.1 Chlamydiia bacterium | reverse complement strand
ACAAAGTCTGCGTTACGAGCGAGGAAGCCATAGTAAAACTATGGCTGACGAGAGAGGATTGATATGGCAAAGCCGCAGCAAGCCAGTTGTCTCTTATTTGCATGCCGGGTTAATAACTTTCTAGTAATAAGAATCTTACCTTTAAATTCTGCTCCTAAATATTTTTTTGATAGTATCCGTCCCATGGGGAAGAAGTTCTATCCGACCGGATCGTTGGCCAGGCGCGTGATCTTTGTCAGCCTGGCCCTACTCGTGATCCCTCTTTTTCTTCACAGCCTGTTTCTCTACCGGTTGGAGTTTCGAGAGAAATATCAGGATGTGGAGCTGACTCTCACCATCATTGGAGAGGCGCAGATCGCCCTCATTCAAGAGAGAATCCATGGCCAATGGGATGTATTAGACGCTGTTTCACAGCAAAGCTCTTCTCTCATCCAGCAAATGGGCATTGTCACCATGCCTTTACCGGAGGGAGCTTCTCATGACTTTGCTCTGATCGATCCGAAGTCGGGACTGTTCATTGGCAAACAGATTTCACAGACTCAGGCGCTCGGCTTTCAGACCCCCTTTCAGCAACTCCTCAATACGCTGACCCATTTCCAGAATGCTCCGTATCTGGTTTCAGTGGCTCTGCTCGACCGAGAAGGGCATACGCTGGCGGGAGAAGTGCAATCCGATGCGCTCTCTGTGGTTCTCCCTGTGAGAGGCTCCAATTTTTCAATCAGCCTCACAGTGCCAAAAGAGGCGATCCGAGAGCTCCATTTTGTCCGGTATATATACCGCATTTCTGCCCTGGTCTTTTTGATTGGCATTGTCGGTGGATTTTTGGTCTGGCTTTTGACGCGCCGCATTGCAAAACCGCTGAAAAATCTCTGTCATACTCTCGAGCGGGTCTCGGAAGGAGCGACTCATGTGCGCTATGAGAGCGACTCCATGGGATTTGAGATCAATGAGCTGGGCAAGCAGTTCAATCAGACGCTCGATGCTCTGTTGCAGCAACAGGCGATTGCCGAACGGGAAAAGCTAGCACGCGAAAGACTCGCGCAAGAGTTTAAGATTGGCAGAGAAATCCAAACCAGTCTTTTGCCTATGCATTTTCCCGATCAGGAGCATCTCGACATGGCGGGCGGCTTTTTGCCCGCGACCGAAGTAGGAGGCGATTACTACGACGTATTTACGACCACCCAAGAGGGGAAAATTCTCTTTGTGATTGCAGATACCGCAGGGAAAGGAATTTCAGCCTGTCTATTTGCTCTCGGGTTTCGTAGTTTACTGCGCAGTTTAGTCTCAGTGAAGAAAGATCTCTCTGAGGCGCTCTTGGAGGCGAATCGTCTGTTTGGGCTCGATGCAGAAAGTAGCGGCATGTTCATCACAGCGTGGGTTGGTCTCCTAGATCCGCGCACGCATCAGCTTACCTACTGCAGTCTCGGCCATCCTCCCGCGCTTCTCAAACAAGGCGCCGAGATCTCCGAGCTGTCCACCTCAGCAATGGCACTAGGCGCGGCCGAGTGGAAGCATGTGGAAACACAGTCGGTTTCTCTCCATTCGGGCGACGTGCTCTTTCTCTATACCGACGGCATTTTAGAAGCGCATAATCCCAAACAAGAGCTCTTTGGCATGCAGCGGCTCCAGACTTTTTTGCTCCAATCGATGCGCGCATCCTCTGAAAAGTTGGTGCAAGATCTGTTGCATGAAGTGGAGCTGTTCAGCGGCAGCGCTCCACAGCATGATGACATCACCTGTCTTTGTGTGCGGGTGAAGAGCGATTTCTCATTTGAAAAATAGCCATGAGTCCTTATACTTCCTGCCTTTTAAGAGGAAGGTGAAACATGGCAACTTCAGTGAGTCTTGCAACTCCCGCACAACAAACCAATCCCCCCGTTTCGTGCGGCCAAAGAATCAGGCAAATGACTGGTTCTTATTTTTCCTTGCAGGGGGCTTGCTGGAAAACTGCACTGAAAGTAGCATCCTATTTTACTGTCATCCTCCCTGTTCTTATGTGGGTGCTGCATGTGACGGCGGGCTGGTGTTCTCGCTCTCAACCGCAGCCACTGCCTGAGTCCACTTCGGTACAGCAAACGGGACAGAACCCCGCCCCTCCACAAACTCGCCGCATATGGCCGTATGCTCCCATCCCTGCAAGCCAGTCAGCACCGGCGCCTGTTCCACCACAACCCTCTATTCCGTCTAAAGTACCAACAGCTGTAGAGCCAGTATTGCACAGCGCAGTCCCCTCCGCGGCAGTGGTGCGCTCTGCGCCTTCTGCAATTCAGCAAACTGTAGGTCGAAAAGAATCGTTTTTTGTGCAAGCTCTGCTAAACGGGAATGAGACAGAGGCCACAGCCCTATGGGAGGCAATGCAAGCACAACAGCCGGAGCCAACTGAAGAAGATCAGTGGGCGTACAAGGCATTTACGAACAATGCTGACTTTACCCAAGAAGAGATAGAGGCATTACCACTAGACCTGAAGGAAAAACTGTATCAGATTGCTAACATTTATCAGAGCCAAGAGCTTATTGATGGATTGGCGCCGTACATAATAAGACGAGTCGACCGGAAATGTAAGGGAGCGGCGATCCTCAGCTGTAGCATGGGGGCTATTACTGTCCACGGAGCATTGGAGTCGCTGATTACTCAATGGCGAACAAGCCAGCTTCTATTGAAGCGAGGAGCATTCGACAACGAGCAACTCCAAGGCTATGTACAAGAACGGGGCTCTATTGGATCTATGTTGGGACTACAATATATTCAGGGCCTTTCGTATCTTGCTGACGCTGTCAAATTCCCAAAGAAGATAGCAGTGATTGAGCCTCTAGCTCATGGTGGCAGCGCTGCAGCCTTAGACAGTCCAGAAAATTCTTTGGCAATTACTGTATCCCAGGATGGGAAGATGACCCTAAACTGTCCTAGACTATGCACTTATGCCGAACCCATAACACTTAGTGAGCATAAAGCTACACGAAAAGAAATGGGAGAGCTTCTCCGCCTCCTCACACACGTGGGGTACCAGAATTTTTCCAAAGACCCTCTTTTTCCTGGCTTCCTTGCTGCCCAACGTTTGATCAGCTCAAGCATCTCATGGCCGAGCAAGATCATGTCTGGCTAGGAGAAGAAATCGCAAGGAAGACTGGTGAAATGGAAGCAGAACGAACGCGAGTAGAACGGGAGCGTCAAGAGGAAGGGAGACAGGAAGAAGAAGAGCGAGCGCTCCTTCTGAATGGTTTTAGGCATAGAAGAGGGCCATTCATTGTTGATGTATACTGAGAGAGATTCAAAAATCGGGAGATGCCAAGGAGGCGCCCCGATTTTGAGCCAGGCGAAGCCGGCATCGAAGCAGCTCAACTTGAATAAGTTGAGCGATGCAGACGGGCTCAAAAGCGGTGGCTGTCCGACGCCGGCAGAACCGGTTTTTGAATCACGATCAGTATAGATTGATAACGGCTTAAAATTTCCCCCACTCCGGCAATTGTTTGAGCCGCTCGAGGATGGCTGCGGACTCTTCGATTTGCTCGTCGATGGAGATCCGATCGGCTTCGCGCAAAAGATGCCCCATCGCTTTGCCGGGGCGGATGCCTGCTTTGAGTAAATCACCCGACTTCACCACCGGATCGTGTCGATGGATCCGCTCAATCGAGCGTTTGAGTAACTCCATTCGCTTCTCATGCTCTTGCAGAAAATGGGTCGGATGGGCTGTGTGAGCGGCGACGATCTGCAGCGATACGGGCGCAAAGGTATTTGCGTAGAAATAGGCCCACTCAGACAGGGCAATCGAACGCTTTGTGTGCAAGAGCTCGAAGGCGTGGAAAAGAAAAGTGACAAACTGCTGGTCGAGATTCGAGAGCTTGAGCATTTGGCAAAGGGCCATTTGCTCATCGAGCGTCATGGGAGGAAAGAGCGGGAGTAATTGCGTGATGAGAAGGGCTTTCGCGGGATAATTATGGGTGGGGGCAAGCCGTTTTTCTATTTCTGTCAGGGGTGTTCCTTGCAAGCTGGGGAAAATCACCTCTAATAGGCCAAATTCGGCCAGGCCGAGCAGCATCAGGCGTAGTTTGCTGAAGAGGCGCGCTTTTTCCAGCTCTTGCACAATCCGCTCGATGGCCACTGCGGGGAACAGCTCT
>JACQAR010000058.1 GCA_016194825.1 Chlamydiia bacterium | reverse complement strand
GATCATCCAGCGCGTAACTCCGTGACGCAGCGTATTTCGTCCTCGGATCCTCATTGCTGTTCCCTCTGGCATTACCGGGGTCGAAAAAAGAGCGGTAGAAGACTCTGCACTCCATGCTGGGGCGCAAGAGGTCGTGTTGATCGAGCAGCCGATGGCCGCGGCCATCGGCGTTGATATGCCCGTTCATGAGCCCTCCGGCAACATGATCATCGATATCGGGGGTGGTACGACTGACATCGCGATCATTTCACTCGGCGGCATTGTGGAATCTCGCTCGCTTCGGATCGCAGGTGATGAGTTTGATGATTGCATCATGAACTACATGCGCCGCACCTACAACCTCATGATCGGCCCCAGGACGGCAGAAGAGATCAAGATCACTATTGGCTCTGCCTATCCTCTGGGTAATAATGAGCTTGAGATGGAAGTGCGCGGCCGCGACCAGGTTGCAGGACTGCCCATCACGAAGAGAATCAATTCGGTAGAGATCCGAGAATGTCTGGCAGAGCCGATCCAGCAAATCATTGAGAGCGTCAAGCTCACTTTGGAAAAATGTCCGCCTGAGCTCGCTGCCGATCTCGTGGAGCGAGGGATGGTGCTTGCCGGAGGCGGTGCGCTCATGAAGGGACTCGATAAGGCGCTCATCAAAGAAACGGGCTTGCCTGTCTTTGTCGCCCCCAATCCACTGCTAGCCGTTTGCTTAGGTACCGGCAAAGCGCTTGAATACCTCGACAAGTTCAAAAAGAAAAAATCTCTTTGATGAAAGATCTGCATAGTTGGATTGATGAGATGGCGCAGCTATGCCGTCCTGATCACATCCATCTGTGCGATGGTTCGGAGGCGGAATATGATCGCATTGCGCAAGCAATGGTCCAAGCGAATACTTTTCTTCCCCTTGCCAAACGTCCTCATAGTTTTTGGTGTCATTCTGACCCTGATGATGTAGCTCGTGTAGAAGAGAGCACCTACATTTGCTCAGAAAAACCAGAAGATGCAGGGCCCACCAACCACTGGATGGCCCCTGCCGAAATGAAAGCGAAGCTCAAGACTTTATTTTCTGGCTGTATGCAGGGAAGGACTCTCTATGTTGTGCCCTATTGCATGGGTCCTTTGCACTCTCCCTTTGCCATTCTCGGTGTGGAAATCACCGACTCTCCTTACGCCGTTCTCAACATGAAACTGATGACGCGCATGGGGCAAAAGGCACTCGATCTCATTACTAAAAAAAAACAGTTTGTCCCTGGCTTGCATTCGGTCGGCGTCCCTTTAAAAAAAGGGGAGAAAGATAGCAGCTGGCCCTGTAATAGTGCCCATCGCCACATCGTCCATTTCCCAGAAGAGCGCTCCATCTGGTCATTTGGGAGTGGCTATGGAGGCAATGCCTTGCTAGGCAAAAAATGCCTCGCGCTCCGCATTGCCTCTGTCTTGGGCCGTGACGAAGGGTGGTTGGCGGAACACATGCTCATCCTCGGCATCACCAATCCTACCGGGGAGAAAAAATACATCGCAGCCGCATTCCCCAGTGCGTGCGGGAAAACCAATCTCGCCATGCTCACTCCGACCCTTCCTGGCTGGAAAATAGAATGCGTTGGTGACGACATCGCGTGGATCCGCTTTGGTGCAGACGGTCGTCTTTATGCCGTGAATCCTGAGGCAGGCTATTTTGGCGTAGCGCCTGGGACCTCGATGAAAACCAATCCCAATGCGATGAAAACGATCACGCACAACGCGATTTTTACCAATGTGGCGCGTACCCCAGATGGCGATGTGTGGTGGGAGGGGATGACGGACACCGCGCCGAAAGGTCTCATCTCTTGGCTCGACACACTGTATGATCCTGCTTCAAGAATGCCTGCCGCTCATCCCAATTCTCGCTTTACCGTGCCAGCCAAACAGAATCCGATCTATGATCCTGCGGCAGAAAATCCGCAAGGAGTGCCCCTTTCTGCCATTCTCTTTGGGGGGAGGCGAAGTGCCGTGCTGCCTCTGGTCATAGAGGCATTTGATTGGCAGGCGGGGGTCTTTTTTGGCGCCAGCCTCTCTTCAGAGACGACAGCTGCAGCTAAAGGAGAGACGGGAAAGCTGCGCCATGATCCTTTTGCGATGCTCCCTTTTTGCGGCTATCACATGGGGGATTATTTTGCTCATTGGCTGGCTATGGGACGCAAATCAAGTGCTGACAAGCTGCCGCGCATCTATGCAGTGAATTGGTTTTTGAAGGGAAAGGATGGGAAATATCTGTGGCCCGGTTTTGGGGAAAATAGCCGCGTGCTCCAATGGATTTTTGAGCGGACGTCCCACCAAGCAGAGGCTAAAAAAACTCCGATCGGCTATATCCCTGAGTCGCTCGATCTACAGGGGCTCGGCAAAATCGATATGGCTGCGCTATTTCACATCGATCCGACAGCATGGCGCCAGGAATGCGAGGAGCTAAGCCGCTATTTTGCGCTCTTTGGCTCTCGGATGCCCAACGCGCTGCTTGAGGAGCTACGACGGTTGAGAAGGGCTCTGTGATGACATACTGGGCTCAAGAGGAGGTATGCTGCTTGCCATTTCCACATCGTCGCTTGCTGGATTGTGACTGTTACGAGCCATACGTGCTTCCACATGACGGCGCCAGCTAGGATCTAAACGAAGGTTCTCTGTCGTATTAAATATCTCCAGTAAGCGCTCTGTTGCTCCGCGGTGGCCTTTTTCAGACGCCTCTTGATAATAGCTCACAGCCTCCAGAAAACCCTCGCCCGGGGAAAGGCCCTGCTCACACCATTGTCCTTCCTGGAATAGGGCGTTTGGTTCTCCTTTATCGGCAGCGCCAGAGATCCATTCATCTGCAGCTCTAATATTATCAGGCGACAAGGCTAATAACCTGCGGCCGTATTCATATTGTGCGATGGCATCGTGGCCCCTGGCTGCAGCTTGCAATAGCCGCTGGGCTTTATCTGACGCAATAGGCGGGAGCAAAAGAGCAAGACAGCGTTGAGCGATAGCATCTCCGCGCTCTGCAGCAAATTGATAGGTTTGGAGAGCGGCGTCTCGATTCTGACGAGCGCCAATGCCTTCTGCCAGACATCTTCCTAGATCGCATATAGCTGGGAGATGCTGTTGAGTGGCCGCTTTTTCATAACATGCAAAGGCGCGTATTTTACAATCTGCCACTCCAATCCCATTTTCATAACAAAAACCTATAGTTCTCTGCGCTTCAGCATGCCCTTGCCGAGCTTGGTTAAATACGGCTTGTACTAGCCTTTCGATGGCAGTGTGCGCAAGTGACTCTACATCTGGCTGACCAGAAATTAAAGGAGTGTGGGAACGTATGCATCTGTTATGCCAAGTGAGAGCTTGGACAAGATCTGGGGCCGTGCCCTGACCGGTTTCGTAGCATTGAGCCACTTGGTACATTGCGTTTCTGTTGTCTTGATATGCAGCTCTCTGACAGAAGCGAAGTCCAGAGTACGGATCCCCATTTGCAAGGCGCCACTGTCCCAAAGAGAGCTGCACGTCTGGGTCTCCTCCCAATTTGGCAATGTTGATCTGTCTGTAGTAGGCCTGATTGTTTGCTCTAGAGACAGAGGTAGCAGGTGCAGTTGTGCTCATAGGGTCAGTTCTCCGAAAATGTTTCCGAAGAGTCTACCAGCTTGAGCCGATTGTTGGCTACCGGATGTTACAGCGATAGCGAAGAGGTAAAATGCTCGCCATTTACGACTTGGATCTTGTCGTCCACTCGTTCTCGTTTGAGGGTCTGGACGACTTGGACTGCTGGGAAGTGGTATTTTTCATGAAAATACCGAAGAGCAGGGGCGATGTCTCCATCAGCTCCTTGGCCAATGTGGTCTTTCCCGCTTGCCGAGGGCCAGCTAGCAAAACTATCTTTTTCTGTAAGTCCTTGAGAATCGCGTTTTTTTGGGCTCTTTCCATATTGACTATTCTGCATGGAAATGCGGAAAAGTCACATAAGCAGCTGCTCATAGGTGTCGGAAAGGCGGTAGCTGCGGGCTTTATTGGAGGTGTTGACCATTTCCAAAAAGCCATCTGTAAGCCATTCCTGGCAAAGGCTTGCGGAAGTGCGGGGCTTGAGGCCGAAGAGTTGGCCGATTTGGGTAGCGGTGACTGTTTTGTGTTTTAGAAACAGTTCGAGAATTTTCCTTTGGCGGGCGGCTAGTTTGCGTAGAATTTTTTCTAAATCGGGCTTTCCTGTTTCTTTTTCCATCTGCTTGGAGACTTTTTCAAAGCTACGCGCCATCCCCGCTAAAAAGTACTCGATCCATATTGTAATGTCCGCTTCTGCTCTTCCTAGATAATAGTTGTGTGAAGGGCCTACCGACAGGGAGCGGTAATACTCTTGCAGTTGTTGTGCATAGTATTCTTCCAGCGAGTAGATCCCTTTGAGGTCGTACCCTTCTAAATGGAGGAGTAAGGTGGTCAGAAGACGGGCGGTTCTTCCGTTGCCATCATAATAGGGGTGGATGGTAGCGAATTGATAATGGGCGATGGCGGCTTTGATGGGTGAGGGGAGTTTTTTATTATGATTCAACCAAGTGACGAGGGCTTTCATCAATGGCGGGACATCTTTTGCCTCAGGAGGCATATAGACAATTGTTCTAGTATTATTAACCCGAGCCTTCAACAGGTGACAACCGACTTGCTGCGGCTTTGCCATATCGATCCTCGCTCGGAATCCTTCGTATTCAAGAATGGTATTCCTCGCGAGGAGCGCGGGCAAGCCCGCTTCGATCTGGCTGCGCCTCGCCGAGTCGATTGTTACCACCTGTTGAGGACTCGGGTTAATACTATCGCGGATGACGTTTTGCCCATCTCGGTAGGGGGTGCCTTTGGCTTTGAGGTTGCCGTTGCTCATCACAATGGCATGTAGTTTTTGGATGTGCGATTCCTGGATCGCTAGGATGGTGTTGGCCCACTCTTCGACTTGCTGCAAGGCAGCGTAGTAGCCGCGGATTTCTTTTTCGTCCCGCTCTTTACCAGGAAAATGGCTGTTGTTTTCTAAAACTGCTTGGATTTGCGCTGGGTCGAGACGATTCCCTTCAATCATCGTCGAATAGTGCGTGCTATAGAGACGAGCTGTTTCTCGGAGAGACAAGAGTACGGAAGGGGTAAGAGGTAGGAGGGTAATTCTCTCTCTCGTGCGCTCGATCTGGAGAAGATGAGAGAGGATCTGGGGAGTAATAGAATACTTTGGCTCAAAATTTATCGGCATAATATCGGCTATTTATCTGCATCTTATTATGCCGATAAACAGCAGATAAATCAAGACGATAGTTGGGTCAAAATGAGATCGGGGGTCCAGTCAGGAGGGGGGATGCGAGAGGGATTATACCAACAGAATTTCATGCCGACGGAGCGCGCTCCTTGCCCATCGCTCACTAAAGAATCTCCGACCATGAGGGTCTCTTCCGCCTTGGTGCCCAACAGCTGTAAAGCGTGGTGGAAAATCGCCGGATGAGGCTTGGGTACGCCCACTTCTTCAGAAATGACCAAAATGTTGGAGAATCGGTCGAGTCCCAAATTGCGGAATTTGCTCTGTTGCACATGAGAAAAACCGTTTGTCAAATACCCGATCTTGATCTTCTGCCGTTGTATTTTTTGCAAAAATGCTTCAGCTCCTGAGATCCATGTTGCATGCTGGACCAGCTGCTGCTCATAGTAGAGAGGCACTTTTGAATGAAAGGGGACCCCAAAAAGATCGGCGAGTTGCCGGAATCTCTCTTGCCCGACATGCGTGGTGCTGCACTTGCCTTCTTCTACGGCTTTCCACAGAGCCCGATTGATCTGGGTGTACTGTTTTTCAAAGGCTTCAAAACCTACTTTCTCTGCAAAAAACGCGCGGTAGCAGTTGTGCAAACTGATCTGTTCGCTTTGTTTAAAATCGATGAGCGTGTCATCGAGGTCAAAAAGGATCCCTCGAAAGCTGTCAAATTCCATGCAAACTAGAATGATGTAATTGCTGTAGCGCCTCTTTGATCGGATCTAGACCCGTTCCTTCAAGCGCTGAAATTTCAAAGATGTTTTCTTGTCCGTAGCACTTTTTAAAGTGGTCGGCTAGCTCTTGGGCTCCCTCTTTGTCGATTTTATTGAGGACCACTAAATAGGGCTTTTCTAACAGTTGCGCGTCATACGCACTTAATTCGCGCCGTAGCATCAGAAATTCTTCGTAGGGGTCTCGCTCTTCAAAGGGTGCTAATTCTATCAGAAAGACAAGAACGCTAGTGCGCTCAATGTGCTTGAGAAACTCAAATCCGAGCCCTCGGTTTTCCGAGGCTTTTTCAATGATTCCAGGGATGTCTGCAATGAGAATGCGAGAAAAGTCGTCAAATTCCACGATCCCTAAATTCGGGCGGAGAGTGGTGAAAGGATAGGGGGCAATTTTCACGTGGATATGCGCTAGTTTTGAAATGAGCGTCGATTTGCCCGCATTGGGCATGCCTACTTCGCACGATTCGCCCGGCTTGCCCTCTGTGCAGAAGAAGGGGGCTTGGTGGGTGGAAGATTTGAACCGACTGTTGCCTTTGCCGCCAATGCCGCCTGCGCAGATTTTCCAAGTTTGCCCTTCTTGGGTAAAATCGGAAAGAACCTGGCCGGTTTGTGCATCTTTGACGAGGGTGCCTAAGGGGATTTTTAAGTAGAGATCTTCGCCATTTTTTCCCTTGCAATCATTGCCTGCGCCAGGCATGCCATTTTGGGCTTTAATGATCCGGCGGTTACGGTAATCTTCGAGGGAGTGGACTTGCGGATCTGTAATGAGATAGATAGAGCCGCCTTTGCCTCCATCCCCGCCAGCAGGTCCACCTTTGGGGATGAATTTTTCACGGCGCCAGGCGATGACGCCATTGCCCCCCTTGCCTGCCGATAAACTCAGAGTGACTCGATCGACAAACATAGGGGGTCTTCAGTCATTCCGCTGCTTGCGGGATCACCGACACGTAGGTCTTGTCTGCTTTCCGATAAGCGACAATGCCATCGGTCAGAGCAAAGAGGGTAAAGTCTTTCCCTACCCCTACGTTTTTTGCGGGATGCCATTTAGTTCCACATTGGCGCACAAGAATGCTGCCTGTTGTGACGAATTCACCCATCGTCGCTTTGATGCCGAGACGCTGTGAGCGAGAATCTCTTCCGTTGCGAGTTGATCCTTGACCTTTCTTATGTGCCATTTCTGAACTCCGTTATCCGTGGGCGATGTTCGTGATTTTTACGCGCGTATATCGCTGGCGATGACCAACTGTGCGTCGGTAGTTTTTGCACTTTTTATATTTAAAAGCGATGACTTTAGGGCTTTTTACCTCTCCCAGCACTTCTCCGTGTACGACACATTTTTGGAGGTGCGCAGGATCGACTTTGTAGTTTTGCCCTTCTTTCAAAAATAAAACTTGATTGAATTGAACGTGGGTCTCTTCGCCGAGCAATTCGACATCGATGATGTCTCCTTTTTTGACTCGGTATTGCTTCCCACCGGTTTGAATGAATGCTTCCATAGGTGCTCCAATATAGCGAGATATCATAAGCGATTTGTTCACAAAGGTCAATATTTTTTAACGGTTTGGTAGTAAAGATCTTCGGTATGGCAGCAACCCAAGGTAGCCGAGGGCTGCGACGAGGGCGATCGTAGCGCCTGGGGGCCAATCGAGAAAATAGGAGGCGAACAGTCCGCTTAAGCTGTAGAGAATAGAAAATAGGGAAGCCCCCAACATCATGGTGAAGAGGCGTCGGGTAAATAGGGCGGCTGTCATGGCAGGAATGGCGAGAAGGGCGATGAGCAAGATGGTGCCAATGATCTGGATCAACAAAACAATGGAGATGGCGACAAGGCTCAATAGAAGAAGGTAGAGTCTGCGGACTGGCACGCCCTGGAGGAGTGCCTGCTCTTCATCAAAACAGAGCATCAAAAAGCGGCGGTAATAGAGGGCGATTGCGCTGATTAAGAAAAGGTCTAAGCCAGCCAGCAGCCAGAGATCTTCGCTGCGGATCCAGAGAATATTCCCAAATAAATAATTCACTAGCTCAACGTTGGTCCCGGGGGTCATCGCTAAAAAGATGACGCCGATCGCCATCCCTGTCGACCAGACGGAGGCGATGATGGCATCTTCTCGCTCTCGATAGCGCAGGTGGATATAGCCGATCAACAGGGCTGCGCCAATGGCGGCGGCAAACGCGCCAAATAGAGGGGAAAGCCAATGCCAGTCGAGGGTTCTTTTGAGCCAAAGGCACAGTCCCATCCCGCCTAATACGGAGTGGGAAATGCTTCCAGCAATAAAGGCGATTCTTTTGACGATCACATATGTGCCGATCGTCCCACTCGCAATCGAAGCGAGTAGGCTTGCTGCTACGGCTGTTAGGAAAAAGGGGTCAATGAGTAGCGCAGTCATGGCAGCTCTCAAAGTGATTTTTTGGAAGGTCGATCAGGGGTGTGTGGTACAGCCCAAGCGCGAAGTGTTCGCAGACCTGGGCAGGCAGCAGCGAATGGAGATGTCCATGGATGCAAAGAATCCGATCGACCCGTTCAAGGATCGTCGGTAGATCGTGAGTGACGAATAAAATGGTTTTTTGTCCTCGCAGTGCATCGAGTTTGGTCAGGATTTGTTTTGTGGAATGGGGATCGACATTAGCGATGGGTTCGTCGAGAAGGAGCAGATCTGGGTCAGAGAGGAGCGCTCGGCAAAACAGGGCTTTTTGCGCCTGTCCTCCCGAAAGGGAGGCGAAGGGCTGCTTTTTATATGCGAGCAGTCCGAGCTCTTCCATGAGCGCATCTGCCTGGTCTTCGAGCTCTTTGGGAATGGCGCCGATTTTAGGGATTTTTGAGAGGTTGCCAAGCAGAATCAGCTCTCCGACGGTGATCGGAAAATCTCGATCCATTCGGTGGATTTGGGGAACGTATCCGATCCGGGTCCTGCCTTTTTCTGGGGGGTGTCCGAATAGTGTCACTGTGCCCGCTTGCGGTTTTAAAAAGCCCATCAGCAATTTCAAAAAAGTCGTTTTCCCCCCTCCATTCGGGCCAATGATCCCGATGCATTCCCCCATTTCCACTCGTAGCTGGATCTTTTTGAGGATCGCAAACCCCTGGTAAGAGAAGCTGAGATTGGAGATTTCTATGGCTCTTTTATTGGTCATTCTCCGAATCCGCGATGAGATGGGCTAAGTGGCGCATCGTATCGAAATAATCGGGAGAGTAAGGGTCGATCCATTTGACGGGGACATGCAGCCTTTCTGCGATCAGTTGCGCACCTTTGTTGTTGTACTGGGGGAGGGCCAAGGAAAATTGCAGCGTATTTTCCACTGCTTTGTCGAGGATTTTTTCGAGATGGCGGGGGCGGGGGTCTTTTCCTTCGTATTCTACCGAAAGTTGCTCGATCCCGTAGTCGCGGCAAAAATAGCCGAAAGCGGGGTGAGAGACTAAAATTTGCCGTTTTTGGACTGGTTCTAAGAGCGCGGCAATTTCGAGGTCCAATTCGGTCAGATCTTGGAGGAGGCGCATCCCGTTTTGTTCAAATTCGAGTGCATGTTCGGGGAAGCGCTCCCGCAACATGTCGACGATGGCCTCTACCTGGATTTTGGTCAGTTTCGGGCTCATCCAGATATGGCGGTCGAGGTGTTCCATGGCGCAGTGATGGCAGTGTAAATGGTCTGCTGATTCTGGAATGAGATCTATTCCTTCTCTGAGATCGAGAATCCAAAGATCGTGGTTGCGCTCCTTCATGATGGGGAGGATTTTGTCTTCAAATGGCTCTCCGATGCGGAACCAGACGACTCCTTGAGCCAGCTCGAGGACTTGTCTTGCGGTAGGTTCAAAAGCGTGGGGGTTAGTATTCTGGGGCACGATGGTTTGTACGCTCAGATAGGGGCCGGCAATCCGCTCTACTAGGTGCTGGTAGGGGGCGATGCTGACTAGGGCTATTGGGCGATTGCAGGGGCAAGATTTTGGTCTATTGCTGCAGCCGGTTACAAATAAAACTAGGAGGGAGAAAAAAAACCACTTTTTCACATAAATATCATCGCTTTTTCTTCTGATATTTGCAAGCTTGATAGAGCGTATTTCTTGTTTTTTTTTGGTTTATGGGTTAGAATCGTGACGCTCTTTGGAGAGATGTCCGAGTGGCTTAAGGAGCACGCTTGGAAAGCGTGTATACATGAAAGTGTATCGTGGGTTCGAATCCCACTCTCTCCGTAGCAAAGCGTAGGAGAGAAGCGAGCCACAGAGGGGTTCTCTCTCTCCGTGAAAATAAAATTTGTTCACAATAAATTCTTGAGGTTCTATATCCAAGTGAATTCAAAGGGCGGGAGTTTGGCAATGCCGGTGCAGCTAAAACCCAACCTTTGAGTTTACTTGGATATAAATAAAGCTCGTATGAGATGTCCTTTTTGCCACCATGAAGAGTCAAAAGTCACCGATTCTCGAGAGGCAGCTGAGATCAATGCCATTCGTCGACGCCGAGAGTGCGGGCAGTGTATGCGCCGCTTCACGACATTTGAGACGGTCGATTTGACATTACAAGTGAAAAAACGGGACGGCACGTACGAGGATTTCCAACAAGAGAAGTTGATCCACGGCATGGATGCAGCATGTCGTCATACTCGGATTAGCCACGATACTGTGCGCGCCATCGCGGATCGGATCAAAGTAGATCTGCTGGCTAAAGGAATTCGTGAAATCGAAAGCCACGAATTAGGGGATATCGTCATGCAGCACCTGAAAAAAACTGATATGGTAGCCTACATCCGCTTTGCGTGTGTTTACAAGAGATTCAAAGATATTCGCGAATTGGTGGAAGCAATCCAGTCATTAGAACCAGAACATGAGGAAAAGGGATATGCCGTTGAAGAAAAATGAACTCGCCTATTTTAAAAAACGCTTGGAAGAAATGAAAACCCAAGTTTTGCGTGCCCTACAGGGAACCAAAAAAGAGGTGACTGAGCCAGATCAATCCAAGGGGTATTCGCAACACTCAGCGGATGAAGGAACGGACGATTTCGTAAAAAGCATCAACTTGGAAGTGACGAATAAAGAATTTGGCCTTCTGCGACAAATTGAAAGGGCCCTGGAGAAGATCGATGAGGGGACGTATGGGGTGTGTGATATCTCGGGAGAAGAGATTCCCATCAAGCGCCTTGAAGCGATCCCTTATGCGACGATGACGGTGAAAGCACAAGAGAAATGCGAAAAAGGGCTTCTATGAGCAAACTGCAAAACTCAAAAGCAGTTTTGCAGCTGCCGCTTGTGAAATTCCTCTTCTTTTTCGCTCTCTTCCTCCTCGATATGGCTTCCAAATACTTTGCCCTCCACCACATTCCCTACATGCAGTGGGGCGGGACATATCCGTTTGGGGGCATTCCCTTTTTTTCTTCTGGCGCCCTCAGCTGTTCTTTCAATACGGCTTTCAATACAGGCGCAGCTTGGGGGCTATTCCCAGGACACTCGACCCTCTTATTTTCGCTGCGATCTCTCATCATTGCAGCACTGATCTTCTTTTTACTCTGGCGCCGCGAAAAAAAACTGGCGCCTTGGCTCATTGCAACCGGCGCATTGGGCAATGCTCTGGACTATTGTCTGTATGGACATGTCATTGATTTCATCCATTTTCGTTTCTGGGGACATACATTCCCGATTTTTAATGTAGCCGATTCATGCATCACGCTGGGTGCGATTTGGCTTGTACTTACCCCCAAAGATCATGGAACTGCGCATCTCGAACCACAACGCTGAAGGAACTTTCCAAGCCTCCAAATGGCTGAAGTTGGCTGTCCTTTGTGATGAGGGGGAGTTAGCAGAGCTCTTGGATGGCTCCTTTGCCATTGTCCCTCTGACGGGGATTTTTGATGGGAAGGTGCTGGAGCCTAGCCGCTTTGTATCTGTCTTTGCTGAGTGGATCGCAGCGCTCAAACAGGGGAAAGTTCCCACAGATCGCGAGCTGCGAAAAATTTTAGCCTGCGCATGGGTGCATGACAGGAATGCGATCTGGCTCCAAGAGGTGGTGGGGAAAGGGTTTTTAGCTAAAATTGCCCGTCCAGTTGTCCAAGTGCAGGCCCATTTTTTTTCCTATTCTTCGCTCGATGGACAATTCCGATCGATGTCGATGGGAGAAGGGAGTGTTTTTTGGGGGCTGCAGTTTTCCTATCCGCAGGTGTATCAAGACCCTCAAACAATGGAAATCGATCAAGTGGGAAGAGGAGAGCTCTTTGAGAAAATTCAGACCTGGTCTCGAGAGAGGACTCGTCCGACTCCTTTTATCGCAGAAAACAAAAAGACCAATGTGCCGATCCGGT
>JACQAR010000051.1 GCA_016194825.1 Chlamydiia bacterium | reverse complement strand
CTCACCCACCCATAGGTTTGACTAGGGCAACACTGATGTATTCAAATTCCGAAACGCCCGGAATCACATCTCCTTGTCGATGCAACTCTTTGATTTTCTCTTTATCGACCACTTCTTCCATTTTAGTGGCACTGATGATGCGGGCATCTTCTAAAGACAGCTTGATCGCAAGACGCCGATATTTTCTCACGATGTAATCGGCCACTCGCATCTGCTTGCCTTCCATCTGCCGCATGATTTCTGATACAAGGGCAGATTTTTTCTCTTCTAGTGCATCGCGCTTTGCTGCTTCAAATCTGAAGCGCCGGCATTGCCAAACTCCCAACTTTTGAATTCACTTGGGTATACACAAAAAGCTTAACGAACTACAGAAATTTAGCACAACGAAACTTCAGGCTCTCTCATCCAAGCGATCCAGAATGACAAGGGTTTCCTGAAAAGCCTTGGGGGTCAAATGGACCGGTCCTGCGAAAATATGATCTAACGAATACACTAAATAGAGCATAAAAGCGATATAGCCAGTCAATAGAGCCGTCATCAACATCTGCATTCTGAGGCTTTCCAGACCGAACAGAAACATGAATAAAACAGTGATCACTCCCCCTGCAATGAGAACGGTCCATAACATGGAATTCAGCTGTTCCGAAGAGTTAAATTCCCGACTGAGCCGGGCATTCATCAACCGATCGAGCTTAGCAATCGCCTGCTCGTACCAGATTCTCACCAGTTCGCTTTGCAAGTCAATCTGCCCATAGCTGTTCCACAGAGCTTGCAAAAAGCTATCCGCCTTCAGACGGCGCCCCTCATTGCTAGGCAAAGCCCATTCTTGATCAATGACATACCTGACATACTGCCGCAGATTCGCCCGGATCAGGTTGCGGCTTTGCAGATCGAAATAGCCTGCATCGCGATACAAATCGGCAATCATGATCGCTTCTGTGTGGATCGTCTCTTCCGCTTTGTTATACCTCTCCTGCACATTGATCACGGTGAATCCTAAAACGACACTGTATAAAACCCCAATGATGCTCAGCGTAAAACCAGCCACATCGTGGTGCTGACGAAGCGCTTTTATCGACACCCATTTACGCACAATCCAGAGAATCACTAAGCTGAAGAGAATAGCGGGGATGACCACTACAGCTGCCGCAATAACCCAAGAGGAAGATTCCAATAGCCCCATCTTTCTTGGCTTATATTAACCCGGCATGCAAATAAGCGACAACTGGCTTGCTGCGGCTTTGCCATATCAATCCTCTCTCGTCAGCCATAGTTTTACTATGACTTCCTCGCTCGTAACGCAGACTTTGTCTGCTTTGATCTGGCTTTGCCTCGCTAGCGCCATTTGCCACCTATTTGCATGCCGGGTTAATAAGCCAGCGCTATTTTCACAACAAGAGGGGGGGCTATCTTATTTTCTGCATCGATTGGCGCAGTTTGTCTAAATCGAGTGAGGTAATCATCACCCTTTTATCATCCTTCCCCCAAGCTAAATGGATCGTATTGCCCTCTTGTACAAAACTCCCAGGAAATACAGCCTTCTTTGAGAGATGTTTCTTCGAGGAGATTTCCTTATAGTATTCTGCTAAGCCTATGGGCACAGGCGTGAACGAGCGAATCGCAAAAGGAAAAGAATCCTCAAAAGTATAGGCGCCCATAAAGTATATACGATTCTCATGCAAGGCCGATGGTAGTAAGCTAGAATGGTAGAAGGTTAAAAACTCATCACCAACTTTGAGCGCAGGAGTACCTCCTCGGATGATGCCATAGGGCCAATCCAATGGGACCTCTCTCTCGTCTACTTTTCGACAACGGCCTGTCGATAGGTCACATGCTAAAATTGTGTGGGGATTTTCCCCATAAATAAAATACAAGGATTGATTGATGAAAAATGGCACCCAGTTTTTTTCTATCCGATGCATATTTTCCAAAAACAAGGGCATCGCTCTTTTCTTCGGAACCCATCTGCCATTTTGGTATATGATTTCTGCTATATAGAGTTGGCGCTGATAGTCAGGCAAAGGTGCTGGCAAATCATTGAAGACAACAAAAATCCGATCTTGAAAAACAACCAGCCTAGCATCTTCAGCATAAAGAGAACAATCATCACTATAAGTTGGAATTTCTAATAATTGGACAGATTTCTTTTTGACTTTAAATTGTTTGTCTAAAAAAGCAAGTCCAATGAAGGAAACGGTATCTATCAACTTGTCTTGAGACCACTCTGGGAATCGAGCAAGGCAGCGAAAAGACAGCAAGTATCCATCGCGATAGGATACGATCGATGGATTGTGTGCACTTTCATAGTCGGGGATCTGAATTTCATAGGTCTTACATATCGCATCGCCGGACAGAGGGTAATTCAGAAAGCGTTCATTGCCATGAAGCATTGTCAAAAAGAAAAACAACAGCGCGTAGTTCAGCGGTTTTTTAGAAAATATAAAACACATTTGCGACATATTGAATAAACTGCTCTGCATTTCTTCCACAGATGGACAGCCAGCTACCCACCATTACGCCTACCTGCGATGGGAATTGGTAGGTAATACTAGGAGCCAAGCTTACCCTTTCAGAGGACGGTTGACGAGTATTGCAGGGCCTGCCAAAAAAATTCAACCCTGGATGTCCGTAAAAAATCGAGCCATCATAATGCTCATACAATACATCCAAAGACAAACTAAACGGTTTACCATAAAAAGCTTGTAAGTTAGCTAGCGCTCGCCATGCGTTGCCAACAAGCAGTTTGCCATCGGTACCAAAACCACCTCCGTACGCATGAAATCCTTTCACTGTGACCGCGGAATTGATTTGGTATTGCATTTCAAGAATTGTACTGAAGGACCAATTCTGAGAAAAGCGATACCCTTTATAAAAGAAAAGCGCCAGTTGCGTAGAAAAACAACCGGAACCAGTCTTTTCCATATCGCCTCTTTTGAGATCAAAAAGCTGGTAGTTTCCCAAGGGGAATACCTCTCTGACAGCAAACTTGACTCCTGGAAGAAAAGGGAATTTTTCATCCTCAAGAAGCTGAAAGTCCAAACCAGCGACTAAATCTCCAGTATTACAGTAGGCATACCGGCCCTTCTGCGTGCAATAGAACCGTGCCGATAGGCTGATGTCAAAAAAAGAACCCAAGCCAGAAAAAGTTTGAAGCTCGAACTGGATGGAATTATAAGAATCTCTCCGCGATGAGCTCTCCCAGTTGCTCTGGTAAATGCCTCTATGATCATCAAAGAAAAGAAAATTCCGTATGACGAAATGAGTATAAGGGATAGCCGTGGGGGGATCGCACAGCAGGCTCCCTATATATTTCGCATTCTCATTTGCATGCAGCAGAAAAGCAAAAAAGAATACAACGTATTTATACATCTAGGGTATGGGGATGCCATCTGAGAGTATACCAAAATCTCTCTTATTATGCACCCCACGAACCTATCCAAAATTTCGATAAGCGGACAAAATTTTCCAGACACTTGAACCTATCCTCCAATTCTTCACAATTTCTTTACGGCGCGCTTTTGGGCGCTTTTTGCGCCTCCGACCTCGTAAAGATGAACGTCCCGATATTCACTTCGGTCAAATTCGGCGCAAAAATCGCCTCAAAATCGGCCATAAATAAATTATTAATAATTGGAGGATAGGTTCTTGGAACACTTACGATTGTAAGCAATGGTTACTGGTGCTATCTTTACTGGATCAAAGGAAAATTTCTATGAAACGATTCGCTCTTTTTCTGTTAGGGTTGGCAACTATTGCCAATGCCGCGACCTGGGTTTTTGATCGCGATATACTGGAACAACGACTCCCCTTAGGAGTGACGATCGAAGAACTGACTTCTGTATTGGAAAATGAGGGGGTCGAAGTCTGTTTTAAAGAGCAAGAGGACCTGGTGCTTTGGAGAGGAACCCGAGCGTTCATTTCCTTGGCTGCATCTCCTTTTGCTCCTTATCACCTTTGGATTGGGGTTGAGGGACGGAAAACTCTCGATGAATGCACCACAAATGAGCTTGCCGAACTGTACGAGGCGATTTGGAAAGGGCGAAAAGCCGTTGCAGAAACAACAGGAGCAACTGGTTTTATGATTTTTACGACAGAAGAGATGAGAAACGGCAAAGGAACCTCTTCTGTTGGATTTGAAATAATCCCTTCGGGATTTAATGAAAACAGCGGAGTCATGGATGCCGTTGAGAAGAACTTATTGAATGAATATGTTTTTTACAACCAATTCCCTTTCCGATCAGTCTCTCATAATCCAGAAACGGTCTTGGCGATCCGTGCACTGCTCTCCACACTTGAGCCAGAAGTTGTTCCAGAAAAACCCCAAGGGATGTGGACGCAAAAATTTCTGCATCACGCCGAGTCGATCCATCAAAATCTTGAGTGGATCCATGATATTTTAGCTCAGTCTGGAGCTCTGATCAAAGGGGAAATGCCCTCCTTGTCGGAAGAGACAGGAAAAGTCCACGAGATCCTAATAGACCTCGACAAGTGCGCTTTCTGCAATCCGAAAGTGATCCAAAAGCAAGTTGTTTATGAAAAAAACGGGATCTATGTTCTCATGAGCCACAAGCCGATTAGTCCTTATGGGAACTTCTTGATTCTTCCTAAGAGACATCAATGCAGCTGGGACCTCACGAGAGATGAGGCTGTTGAATCTCTTAAGGCAGTCAGTGCATTAAAGAAAATGTTCAATGAAACTACGGGGTTAAACAACTGGATCTGTTATGTTCAAAATGGGCCCACAGTTGGCCAAACAGTCCCCCATACTACCCTCCATTTCTTTATTCTCCCAGATCGTTTGAAACTAAACATGACTGCTTTGCAACATATCAATAATCAACGTCCAGTACTCTCCTATGAAGAAATGCGGGCAAACTGCGAAAAAGTCAAACAGCTGCTTCAGCCAACCTGTGAAGAGTGATGTATTGTTTTGGCGTGTATACACATTTTACGCGCTGCAAAGAAAGACGATAAACGATTTCTTCAATGCTAAGAGGTATTCCTTTGTCAATTGCATCTACAATAGCCAGAGCGGCAAGGAATGTCCCTGTGCGCCCAACGCCTCCGCTGCAATGAACAATAAGCAACCCATTCTTATCCGAGGATAGCTCTTTTCTTACCCGCAACACCATAGCCAGCAATTCATTGGGATCAATGCCATGGTGATCTCTCCAATGGGCCATATCAAATGCGCGGATAGAATACACACCTGCTTCTGTAGGAATATCCAAGTATTCCTCATCAGAAGATTTTCTGAGCAGCCCCTCCCAGTAGGGGTGGCATTTTTTCTCCTCCCCTTCGTGTGAATCTGTCAGTCGGACAAGATGTGTGACCTTATGAGAAACGATCAAGGCAAAAAACCTACCCACATCCTTCG
>JACQAR010000049.1 GCA_016194825.1 Chlamydiia bacterium | reverse complement strand
GATGTTGATCGGACGAGAATTTACCCGTAAATCAGACCAATTTCTCTCTTCTGATAAACAGTATGAAGCCAGCCTACATTTAGGCATCTGCACCGATTCCTATGATAAAGAGGGACAGATCACCAGCCGCTCACCTCACATCCCAACGCCCCACGAAATCGAGCTTGTCATCGCTTCTTTCCAAGGAGAGATGCTCCAAGTACCTCCGATGTTCTCCGCAAAAAAAGTGCAGGGGAAAAAGCTCTATGACCTCGCTCGGCGCGGCATCACCATTGAAAGACAATCGGTCCTGGTTCGGATGCAAATTGCCCTTTTAGAATATAGCTATCCGAAGCTCTCTCTTCGCGTTGATTGCTCCAAGGGGACCTATATCCGCTCGCTGGGGCACGATCTCGGCCAAGCACTCGGTTGCGGCGCCCATCTCCATGCTCTCAGACGGACCCGCTCTGGTCATTTCTCGATTGCCGAGTGTCTTCCCCACGCACACCTAAAAACGGGTACCTGTGATCTCACCTCCTATATGAGGCGCTCATGAAACTCTATACGCAAATCCCATCAGATTTCCCCCCTTGCTCCTTGACCATCGGGACCTTTGATGGATTGCACCGAGGCCATGTTGCGATTTTAAAGCGGCTCCAAGAAATCAGCTCCCATCCCGTTGTCCTCACCTTCGCCAATCACCCTCTCGAGCTGATCCGCCCCCCTGCTCCCTTGGCCCTCATCTCTCGCCAGCACAAACTCGAACTATTCCAACAGCTCGGCATCAAAACCATCATTGAGCTCCCCTTTACTCCAGAACTCGCCTCCTTAAGCTATCAGGAACTACTCTCCCGCTTTCCCCTCACCCATTTGATCCTTGGAGAGGGTTCCGTGTTTGGTCACGAGCGAAAAGGTACGCAAGAGCAGATCGAACGGTATGCGCAAGAGAGAAAGTTCATCGCCGAATACCTACCCAAAATCCAATCGGATAGCGCCCCCATCTCCTCTACTCGTATCCGGGAAGCCATTGCAAAAGGAGATTTGACCAAAGCCAAAGAGTGGCTCGGCCGCTCCCATGGGCTGTATCTTTCTCCCCAATCGACCCTAGTCCATTCCCTCATCTTGCCGCCCGATGGCAAATACTCCGTTCGCGTCGGCTCCCATGCGGATCTTTTGGAAATCACCTCACTATCGCAAGGGCGCCACCTCTCTTTGCAGCGCCCTCTAGTCAACCCAACCTTCATTACTTTTGAGAGTGTGTTATTGAATTAAGGTTTCGTCGAGTTTTTGGATTCTTTTGGCCGATTTTCGATTCAAAATTGGGGGGCAATATACTAGGTGCGATATAGCCCCCCAATTTTGAAGTCGAAAAGCGGCTCAAAAGAACCGAAAAATCGACTGAAACTTAATGCAACAACACACTCTGAGGATTCTACCCATGTCTAATCTCTCCTGTGGATTTGTCGGACTGCCCAATGTGGGAAAATCGACCCTTTTCAATGCGCTGACCCGCAAACAGATCCCTTCTGAAAATTACCCGTTTTGCACTATCGACCCCAATCTCGGCATTGTGAACGTTGTCGACCGGCGCCTGCACCTGCTTTCCGAGCAATCGAAGAGCAAAAAAATCATCTATGCCACAGTCACCTTTGTCGACATCGCAGGCCTGGTCAAAGGCGCCTCGCAAGGAGAAGGGCTGGGCAACCAGTTCCTCTCTCATATCCGAGAATCAGACGCCATCATCCAGATCGTCCGCTGCTTTGATGATCTGAATGTCATTCACGTTGCAGGGAAAGTCGATCCTCTTCAAGACATCGAAGTGATCCAACTCGAGCTCATTCTCTCCGATCTGCAGATGACCGAAAACGCGTTCCAGCGGATGGAAAAACAGGCCAAAGGGAAAAAAGAGCTTCTTCCCACTCTGCAACTACTCAAAAAAGCACAAGAGCACCTGAATCAGAATCTCTCCATGCGTCTTCTCTCTTTGACTCCTGAAGAGGAAGAGATCGCCCGCCTCTATCCCTTTTTGACCCGAAAAAAAATGCTCTACGTCTGCAACGTCAGTGAAAACGATCTCCCCTCCCTCGACAATCCCTATGTACAGCAGGTACGCGCCTATGCGGAAAAAGAGGGCAGCCGAGTAGTTCCCATCTGTGCTCGCATTGAAGAAGAGATCTCTCGGCTCGATGAAAAAGATGCGGCTGAGTTTTTACAGAGCCTTGGTCTGAAAGAATCGGGACTCGACCGACTCATCCGGGAGGCCTTTTCTCTGCTCAATCTCATTACGTTCATTACCACAGGCGAAATCGAAACCCGCGCTTGGACGATCCAGAGAGGCACCACAGCCGCTGCTGCTGCTGGCAAGATCCACACCGACCTGGAAAAAGGATTTATTCGAGCCGAGATCGTCAGTTACGACGACATGGTCCGCTACAAAGGGCGCGTCGGCGCCCGCGAAGCGGGCAGAGCCCGCTCGGAGGGGCGCGACTACCCCATGCAAGACGGGGATGTGGCGCTGTTTTTCCATAACTAGCAAAGAGCTATTTGATACTCATTTGAGTATTTAAGTATACTCTGCTAGAATAAAAAGAAAAAGGAGCATTATGTCCACGAAAATGACTCGTATGTCTATTGATGTCCCATTGAAAGACCACAGACGAATTAAGATCTTGGCTGCAGCAGAAGGAGCCAGCATCCGCGAATTTGTCATAGATTGCATCCATGAAAAAATCTACTCTCAGAAAGTCCCGAATAAAAAGACTCTTAAAGCTATGGAAGACGCTAGGAAAGGGAAAACAAAGAAAGCGGCTAACTTTGATGACCTCTGTAAGCAACTAGACATCTAATGTTAGAGCTTCATTATACCAACCAGATGAAACGCGATCTACGAATAGTTCGAAAACGCGGCAAAAACTTAAATAAATTAAAAACCATCACTGACCTATTACAACAGAAAAAGCCTCTTCCTGCAAAGCACCAAAATCACAAACTCTCTGGTGACTACAAAGATCACTGGGAATGCCACGTCGAGCCAGATTGGCTGCTCATTTATTTAATAACTTCATGCAAAATCACCCTGGTGCGCACAGGAACTCATTCAGAATTGTTTTAGCGCTGTCAGCTGACCTGGTTACACCTATACTGATCGTGATTCAAAAATCGGTTCTGCCGGCGTCGGACAGCCACCGCTTTTGAGCCCGTCTGCATCGCTCAACTTATTCAAGTTGAGCTGCTTCGACGCCGGCTTCGCCTGGCTCAAAATCGGGGCGCCTCCTTGGCAGCTCCCGATTTTTGAATCTCTCTCAGTATATCCCCGATTCTGGATTCAAAATTCTTCTCACCTTGACGAGCGGGCCCTCTGTTAGATAAACTTTTGCCAGCATGGCAGAAAAGACCGAAAAGGCGACGCCCAAGAAGCTGCGCGATGCGCGCAAAAAGGGCCAAGTCGCTAAAATCCAAGACTTACCAGCGGCAATCACCTTCATCGTGTCGATCGGAGGCGTATTGGCTTGGATGTCCTATCTGTTTACCCAACTCGGTTCCTTTTTGATCGAAATGTTTCGCCAAGTCTCCACCGCAGAACAAGACTTTGAGAGTAAAGCCATCAACTACTTCCAAACGGCACTCAACGTAATCTTGGTGACAAGCCTCCCCCTAATGATTGTAGTGAGTCTGGTAGGGGTGTTGGTCTCGTTTTTGGTTGTGGGTCCTGTCTTCTCCTTTGAGACGATGAAGTTTGAATTGAAAAAATTAAACCCCATTGAAGGCCTCAAACAAAAATTCAAGCTCAAAACCTTGATTGAGCTATTGAAATCAATCGCCAAAATCACAGGCGCTGCTATCATCATCTACATCATCATCTGGAGCAAAATCCCTCAGATCGTCGCCTCCGTGGCCATGCCGCCCATCGCTAGTGCTCAAATTGTCCATGAATTTCTGATTTTGACCGCCATCCGGGTCGGGTTGTTCTTTCTCATTGTTGCCATCTTTGACTTGGCCTTCCAAAAAAAGAACTTCATGAAAGAGATGATGATGGAAAAGTTCGAGGTCAAACAGGAGTTCAAAGATACCGAGGGCGATCCAATGATCAAGGGGAAACGGCGCGAGCTATTCCGCGAAATCGCCTACCAAGAAGGGCCGGGAGCCGCTCGGCGAGCGCGGGCGATCATCACCAACCCCACCCACATTGCAGTGGCCCTGAAGTACAATCCCGAAGAAGAGCCCGCTCCCATCATTTTGACCATGGGAGTAGGGTTCGTCGCCGAACAGATCATCAAAATAGGTATCGAAAACAATATCCCAGTCATGAGAAATGTAGATTTAGCAAGGGAGCTGTACACGAAAGGGAAAATCTCCCAATATATCCCTGAACATACGTACGATGCAGTGGCAGAAATCCTGAAATGGATCAAGTCGCTTGAAGAAAATCCTGATGTGAATACGGAGCTATTCCGGTGAATAAAATACTAGACCGACTCACGCGCATGCTAGGGGGAGACCGCGCCCTCAACACCATTTCTGGCTCAAGCGATCTGATCTTGGCGGCTCTGATCATCGCCATCATCATGATGCTGATCTTCCCGATGCCACCTGCAGTCATTGATGCCCTCATTTCGATCAATTTGGCCGTCTCTATTTCGATCTTGTTCGTGGCTCTCTACATCCAAAAAGCGGTCCACCTCTCGATTTTTCCCTCACTGCTCTTGCTGACCACCTTATACCGGCTCGGGGTCAACATCTCTTCCACCCGCCAGATTCTGCTGCACGCATATGCGGGCCATATCATTTTGGCTTTCGGTAACTTCGTCGTCGGAGGCAACTACATCGTGGGAGGCGTCGTCTTCTTGATCATCACGATCGTCCAGTTCATTGTCGTCACGAAGGGCGCCGAGAGGGTCGCAGAGGTTGCCGCTCGCTTCACCTTGGATGCGATGCCAGGTAAGCAGATGTCGATCGATGCCGACCTACGGGCGGGCATCATCGATCAACAGCAGGCGCGAGAGCTGCGTCTTGGGCTCACCAAAGAGAGTCAGCTCTACGGAGCGATGGATGGTGCGATGAAGTTCGTCAAGGGAGATGCGATCGCAGGCATTGTGATTGCGCTCATCAACATCATTGGCGGTTTGATCATCGGGGTACTGGTCCACGGCATGACATTAGGGCAATCGGCCCGGATCTATACCTTGCTGTCCATCGGGGATGGCCTGGTCACCCAGATTCCCTCTCTCATGATCGCGATCACAGCCGGTATGGTCACCACGCGCGTCTCCAGCGAGCGGAAGGATGCCCACCTCGGCAAAGAGATTTCAGAACAGCTGCTGAAACAGCCCAAAGCGCTGATGATTGCGGGCGGCGTTCTCTTGATGATGGCTGCAATCCCCGGCTTCCCTGCCTGGTCCTTTATTCTGCTCTCGGCGATTGTGGGGCCCACCGGCTATTTGTTCTGGAGGGGAAGTAAGCGCTCGATTGCTAAAGCGACAGCGGGAATCTCTGCAGTCGATACCGATGTCCCAGGACATTCTGTGATCCGAGGTGGGACAGAAGACTATGCGCTCACGCTGCCTATCGTACTCGAAGTGGGCTCTCAGATCTCGCAGCTCATCCGCAAAGACAAGCAAGGGCTCACCTTCATCGACCAGATGATCCCCAAAATGCGCCATTCTCTCTACCAAGACCTTGGCGTCCGGTTTCCGGGTGTCCATGTTCGAACCGATTCGACCTCACTCGATATCAGCGAGTATGCGGTCCAACTCAATGAAGTACCGATTGTCCGTGGCAAGATCATCCTCAAGCACCTCCTCACCAACGAGACGGAGGAGACGCTCCGTCGTTACAACATCCCCTTCGTCAACACCAAAGCACCTCCTGGCATGCCTGCCCTTTGGGTCGATGAAAAATACCAAGAACTGCTCAAGCGCGCCAAAATCCGCTTCTGGACCCCGCTCGAGGTGATGATTCTCCACCTGTCGAAGTTCTACCGGCAATACGCAAGCGAATTCATCGGCATCCAAGAAGTGCGCGGCATCCTCGAATTTGTCGAAAAATCGTTCCCTGACCTCATCAAAGAGGTCACCCGTTTGGTTCCCCTGCAAAAGCTCACAGAGATCCTTCGAAGACTGGTCCAAGAGCAAATTTCGATCAAAGATCTTCGGACCATTCTGGAAGCACTCAGCGAATGGGCGCAGACGGAAAAAGACACCGTGCTTTTGACCGAATACGTCCGCTCCTCTTTGAAGCGCTATATCAGCTACAAGTATTCTCTGGGACAATCGGTTCTCTCGGTCTATCTGTTGGATCCAGAGATCGAAGACATGGTACGCGGCGCGATCAAACAAACCTCTGCCGGCTCCTATCTGGCACTGGATCCCGATTCGGTGCAGCTCATCTTGCAGGCGATGCGCCAGACGATCTTGCCCACCCCATCAGGAGGGCAGCCTCCCGTGCTGCTCACCGCAATCGACGTACGCCGCTTTGTCCGCAAGCTCATCGAAGGCGAGTTCCCCGAACTACCCGCTGTTTCTTACCAGGAAATTGTGCCTGAAATCCGGATCCAACCGCTGGGCCGAGTACAACTGACTTAGAGTTCATCTCCCTGCGGGAGATGAACTGGGCATGGGCAGACTCTAATAACCCAGGACCCAGGGTCTTATGTACCTGGATAGCACTTGAAATAATCTCATTGGTAATCTCTTCGTCCTGATAACGAAACATATCTTTTCTCTGCGCTCTCTACTCTCTGCTACCCGCGTTTCGCGGGCTCTGCGCTGATGAAATCTTTAGCGATATTTTATGAGGTGCCATTGTAGCATTTTTTTGTTTTCGAAAAGAAATCTATAAACTATAAAGTTCATCTCCCTGCGGGAGATGAACTGGGCACGGGCAGAGGCAGAGGCACCGATAGGCAAAAGGGCTAGCTGACAAGATCTCGTCCTGGCTACTGGGGAAAGCCAAGAGCAACACTTTTCTCTGCACTACCTTCGTGAACCTTGCTCGTTCCCGACATGCCTGTGCCTCTGCCCGTGCCCTTGCCCAGTTCAGGCCTGCAGGGACTGAACTTGTACCAAATCCTTTCTTAAGAAAATGGGAGTTGCTATGTTGCGAATTATGAGCATGGACACTCCGCCGAGAGTCTCGCCGATCCTGTCGATCAATATGCAGGCCATCCACACCCTGCAGGCACAGGTGCTGCGCACAGAATCGATGCAGATCGAAAGCCAACAAAACCTCAATGACTACTTCGAAGTAAACCCCCTGCTCCAAGCGCAAAGATTCCGAACACTCGCCGATCAAAAAGGGCACTTGACCCATCGTCTCGAAGAGAGCGCCTCACAAGAAGAGCTGCAAGTGGTCCGCGTCGAGCAAGCGGAAGAAGTAGCAGCGACTTTTGAACAAAATAATGAAGAGCTCGACGCCCGAACACTGCTCATTCTCAGAAATCGACTCACAGGACAACCCGATCCAGAAGAAATTTTAGAAAAACTGCTCGGAACCTACACCGACCGCTCCCTCGCTGATGAAGCGCTCGACTTTTTGATTCAAACCGCATCCGATGAAACGAGGGCGAAATTTGAACAGGCAAAAAAACGTCTCAACGAACGCTATGCGCTCGAAATCCGAGCCGGCCGGAACATGGGCGCGGCAGCCAGAGCGTTTGCCAAAGAGGGTCTTGCAGCGCCCATTTCTCTGCGAGCGCTCTATCGCGAAATCCTACACACTCCCCGCGAGGCAGTAGTGCTTTTCGATCAATTGGCTGAAAAATTTCCTTACCATAAACTAATGCAAGCTATCGCTTTCTTGCTTAAAGCGTTAGGAGCTGACTTACGCTCAAAAGGCCCCTCAATTCCGCATCCTGAGCTCAAGCGACTCGTCGACGAGGCAAGATCCCTGCAAGGGATTTTGGGTGTCTACCGCTTCTTCCAGTCGCGGATGCCCCTCATCAAGGGTGCATTTGAACGAGCTGAAAAATCGATCCCTCTCCGGGTCAATTTTGACACCCTCTCGCGCATCTTTGTGAAGCTTTTAGTCGAGAAATTCATGAATCCCGAACGGATCGGCGTAGTAGCAAAAATCTTTGGCATGTCTGAAGATGTGGTAGCGCAGATCATCATCTTTACACAGATGCGCGACGCAATTCGGCAAGTAGCACCCCGCTATTTTCGCAACCCACAACACAAAGCGGAATTTCTCAAGGCCTTTCTCGATACGCTAGAACAGCTAGAGAAACAGAAAAAAGAGCAAGACGAACAAAAAAAGAAGAAAAAAGACGATGACGGATCGGTTTGAAGAACTCTTACAAGAGCTAGGCCGCATTTTCCAGCTGCCGCTACACGTCGACAAAATAGGCGCCTGTTCCATCATGATCCCACCCCATCCTGCCATTCAACTGCAGCTCGATGAGACACAAGAACATCTGCTCTTGTTCAGCAAAATTGTGGAAATCGTCCCCGGTAAATTCCGAGAAAACGTCCTGTGTGATGCGCTCAAAGCCAATGCCCTGACAGATCCTCGTCCTGGAATCCTCGGCTACATTGGAAAAAGCAATGAACTCGCACTCTACCAGAAATACCGAGCGAGTTTCCTAAATGGAGAGCGATTGGCGAGCTACATCGGCCTATTTCTAGAAATGGCTCTGGCGTGGAAAGTGGCAATTGAACACGGAAATACAGCGCCGTGAAAACAGCTGCTCACTGGAAGCCGATTGGACAAAGGCCCCATCACGGCATCCAAGTACCTCTATTTGCGCTCCATACTCAGCGCGCTCAGGGCATCGGTGAATTTCTCGATCTGATGCCGCTCATTGACTGGTGCGCAACCATCGGGTTTGATACGATCCAGCTACTCCCTTTGTACGATACAGGAACCGACCCCAGTCCCTATAACCCCATTTCATCTTGCGCCCTCGATCCTGTATATCTCAGCCTGCCTCGGCTCTCATTGCCCTCTCATTTACCACGCGCCGAAATCAAAGCGCGCAAACTCGACTATCTGCACACACTGGAGCGGCCCAATCTTGCGTCCTTTGTACAATCCCAGCCGTGGGTCGAAGAGTATGGCCGCTTTTTAGGCGACGCCGAGTTCCACTGTTTTGTCCAATCGCTCTGTTTTGCACAGATGGGAGCAGTGAAGGCGTATGCCGAG
>JACQAR010000052.1 GCA_016194825.1 Chlamydiia bacterium | reverse complement strand
TTGATTCAATGCAAGTCTAGAATGAGGTCATGTTTTTTGATGCTGTCTGTGAAGCCCCGCCTGATGCGATCTTTGGCATGGGAGCCGCTTTTCGGGCCGACCCGCGGCCACATAAAGTCGATCTCATGGTGGGAATCTATAAAAACAATCGCTTGCAACCTGAAATGATCCCCGCGGTCCAAAAAGCCAAGAAGGAAATTTTTGAAAATGACCTTTTAGCTGACTATTTGCCTTTTGAGGGTTGGAAGGAGGGAGTAGAGGCTTTGGGAGAGTTGGCTTTTGGCGATTGGTGGAAAAAGATCCAGGGAAAGACATTCAGCGCGCAGACAGTGGGGGGCACGGCTGCATTGCGATTGGGGGGAGAATTCTTGGCGCAAGAGGTTACTCGCTGGCTTTACATGCCGAAGCCAACTTGGCCAAATCACCGGGCTGTCCTTGAAAGGGCAGGCTTACAGCTAGGTGAGTATGCCTACTACAACCGAGAAAAACATCGGCTGGATGTAGAAGAGCTTCTCTGCGATTTAGATCAAGTAACCGAGAAGGCGGCCGTATTATTCCACGTAGTCTGTCACAATCCAACGGGGTGCGATCCAACGGAGGAGGAGTGGAAGGAAATTGCCCGAGCTTGCCAAAAGAAGAAGCTGTTGCCCTTTTTCGATTTTGCCTATCAGGGTTTTGGAGAAAATTTGGCAAAAGATCGAAGAGGGTTAGAGATCTTTTTAGAAGCAGGACATGAGATGCTGGTGGCCTATTCTTGCTCAAAGAATTTCAGCCTCTATTGCCAGAGAGTGGGAGCTCTGTTTGTGGTTGGCAAAGACAGTGCCGTGAAGGGACGGATCGGAAGTCAAGTGAAACGAAGGATCCGAACGCTCTATTCGAACCCTCCTGCTCACGGCATACGAGTCGTGGGGCAAATTCTCAAATCCATCTCGCTCAAAGCGCAATGGGAGCGGGAATTGGCGCAGATGCAGAAGAGAATAGCAGGGATGCGCGCGTTATTGGTCGAGCGCCTAGGAGAACGTTTTACGTTTTTGAAACAGCACAAGGGGATGTTCTCCTTTGCTGATTTGGACAAGAGCCAGGTGCAGCGGATGATCGAGGAATTTGCCGTCTATTTGATTGATAACGGCCGGATCAGTGTGGCGGGGCTCAACGAGGAAAATCTAGACCGTGTTGTAGAGGCTTTGCTTTCGGTCACCTCATGATGAAACCTGCTGCTTTGACTTATGTGTTATTGGGGTGCTTTTTGGTCGCTTGGGTCAATTTGCCCAGACCCATGACGGAAAGACTTCGCTCGGCAACAGTGGCTCTGTTTAGTTCAGTGCATAAACCAAAGGTCGATGGAGAAAAGCTGGAGTTGCAACGGCTGCAAGTCCAAAATCAACAGCTGAGAGCAAAACTCGAAACAGCTTGTGAATGGCTGGCATGGGAAAAAAAACGCAAAGAAGGTGTCGGGATTGCACAGGAGTGCCCAGCGATTCCAGCACTGGTTGTATACCGCGATCCATCGTCTTGGAACAGTAGTTTGTGGGTGAGAGCGGGAGAAGCGGACAACCAAAAGATAGGGGAAAAAATTGTCGCCAAAAATAGTCCGGTGGTGTTTGGCTCGGCACTCGTCGGTGTGGTCGATTACGTGGGAAAAAGGCAGTCGAGGGTGCGGCTCATCACCGATTCTGGTGTTGTCCCTGCGGTCAGGGCTGTACGAGGGGGAGCGCAAAATCGAGAGTTGGCCTCGCTTTGTAAAGCCTTATGCCAGCGTCTGGAAAATAGAGAAGATCTCAAGGAAGAGCTGCAGGGGCTGATCGAGCGGCTGAGTCGCGAATCGACTGATCTTTTCTTGGCAAAAGGAGAGATTCACGGTAGCAGTGCTCCTTTCTGGCGCTCTAGGAGTCTGTATTTGAAAGGGGTCGGCTTCAATTACGAATATCCCGATAAGCATGGGAAGTCGCACGATTTGCATGACTCGATTCTCAAAGCAGGGGATCTGTTGGTCACTTCAGGACTGGATGGGGTATTTCCTGAAGGATTGGTTGTAGGGCATGTTGTCCGTGTAGAACCGCTCCAAGAGGGCTCTTATTCGTATGATCTCATTGCAAAACCTGCTTTGGGATCGATGCATGAAATCAAAACGGTCTTTATTTTGCCGCCGCTCGAATGAGAGCGCCGACGCTTTCCCAATCCTCTACGAAATCAAAGGTCTGTTTGTAGAAGTGTGCCCTTTGCGGTGCGAGATCGATTTGTTTGTCAGAAACAAAGCCTACTTGAAACTCTCTTCCGCACAATCGGCTCAATGCTTTGTGGGGATGGAAGAAGAACATGGGGCGATTGAAGGTGAGAAAATCGTAGCCAATGGAGGACATGTCTCCGATGTAGATTTCTGTGTGCTGGAGGAGAGGGTAAATAGGGGGGAAATCTTCCAGAAAAGTGATGTTTTTATTCCCATAGCGTCCTTTGAAAACTTCGAGTTCAGGGGCAAAGCGAGCCTCTGTGTTCGGGTGAAGTTTGACGAGTAATTGATGGATGTTCCCGATCGATGCGGCTAAGCGAGGAAAATGATCCCAAAACGAGTTGTTTTCATCCCAGGTGGGGGCATACAGGATGTTTTTTCCCTTTCCGCATGGTAAGAGCTTGTCATAGAAGGCTTGGTGCTTCAAATAGTAGTGATAGCGAAAATTCCCAATCCGGATATGGGTCGGATAGACCTCTTCGGCGTGCATCGTATCGAGCATCTGTTGTCCATAGATAAGCGCTATTTCTTTTTTTAAAAGACCTTTGAAAAAAGGACCCTTATCGGAATGGCCATGAGGGAGCCAAAAAATTTTGTGCCCTGCAAAATCTTGCAATAAATCACAGACGATCAGCGTCGGTGGAAGAGGTCCTTCCTCAATCACTTCGAGATCGGGATAGTATCGGCGCGCCAATTCGGCAACGGTAGGATCAAGAGCAATCAGCGGCCAGCGCATAAGAGCGCATAAGGGAGCTAAGTGATCGAGGTAATGGCGCGAATCGTCATAAATCAGCCCCGCGCTATACTGTTTGAGATGCAAAGACTCCATGAATGGTTCCATCAACATCGGAGAGCATTCCCGTGGCGCACCCATCCGACACCCTACCGGGTTTGGATCTCCGAAATCATGCTCCAGCAGACCCGCGCTGCGGTCGTTGTCCCTTATTTCGAGCGGTGGATGACTCTTTTCCCCGATATTTTTGGGCTGGCCGCTGCCCCTGTAGAGGCGGTCATCAAAGCGTGGGAGGGCCTTGGCTATTATAGCCGTGCCAGGAATTTGCATATAGCTGCCCGTCAGATTGTGGAGCGATTTAAAGGGGAGCTTCCTGCTGCTAAAGAAAAACTAGAGCAGCTGAAGGGTCTTGGGCCTTACACCGTTGGAGCGATCCTCAGTTTTGGGTTTCACCAGAGAGCTGCCGCTGTAGATGGGAATGTCCTTCGGGTGTTGTCTCGCTATTTTGCGATTGAGGAAAATGTTTCCAAGATAGCGGTCCGAAAAAAAATCGAGGAGAAAGCCGAAGAGCTGCTGGATAGCAAAGAGCCGTGGGTGACTGCTGAGGCGTTCATTGAATTGGGAGCCACAGTCTGTACGATGCGTCCTCGTTGTGAAGATTGCCCGCTACAAGGAGAGTGCCTGGCTTTACAGACGGGAAAACAGGAGTATTTGCCGATCAAAGATTCTCCGATGGCCGTAACGCATCTACACCGCATCGTATTGGTTATCGTGGCGGAAGAGCACGTTTTAGTGAGAAAAGGAGCAGTAGGTAAGGTCATGGCCGACCTCTATGAATTTCCCTACTACGCAAAAGGGGCAAAAGTGCCTCAGTTAGGGAGCCCATGGCCTAAGGTGGAGCATACTTTCACTCGGTTCAAAGCCCATCTTTACCCCTATCTGGCGTCTATGGAGCGCCGATGGCCCATTCCGGGATGTGAGTGGGTGCGATGTTCTGAACTTTTGCATCTCCCCTTTTCCTCAGGTCACCGAAAAATTGCGAGGACTGTATGCGAATTATGCACCTAGAAGCATCCACAGGATGGGGAGGGCAGGAGATCCGTATTTTGCGAGAATCAGTAGGGATGCGCGCGCGCGGCCATGAGGTGATTTTGGCAGTGATGGCGGGAGCAGAATTGGGCAAGCGGGCACGGCAGGCAGGATTGACCGTCTACGAATTAGATTTTCGCCGCTCGGCTTGGTGGCATAGCTTCTGGAGGTTGTGTCGCATTTTCAAGCAGCACGCCATTGAAGTGGTCAATACGCACTCTTCTTTGGATGCCTGGCTCGGGGGTTTGGTCGCTCGTTGGGTGGGGTGCAAAGTGGTCAGGACGCGCCATCTGTCGACCCCGATTAAGCGAGGACTCAATAGCCGTCTTTTGTATGGGAAACTCGCAGACTTTGTTGTTACGACTTGCGAGTCGATTGTCGAGACGATTGTGCGTCAATCGGGGAAAGAGAGGCGTTTTTGTCGATCGGTACCCACTGGGATTGCGGCAGAACATGTAGATGTAAAGCCAGAAGAGGTGCTGGCTTTTCGCAAACAATGGGGATTTTCGAGCAAAGAATTTGTAGTGGGCACCGCTTGCGTCATGCGCTCATGGAAAGGGATCCAAGATTTGCTTCTGGCTGCCGATCGGCTCCGTCATATCGCTGATTTGCGATGGGTGGTGATTGGGGGTGGGCATGCGGAAACCTACCACGCGATGGCGAAAGAGCTGCATTTGGGAGGAAAAGTGCTTTTGCAGGCGGCCTATTTACGCCGCCCTCTCATCGCCACAGCTACAGGAGGGTTAGGAGAAGTGTGTCTGGATCAGATCACGGGAATCTTAGTCTCCCCGTTTCGCTCCGATCAGGTGGCGGAAGCGGTCCTCCGTTTGAAGGAGAGTCGGTCTGAAAGAGAGCGTCTGGGAGATCGGGCAAGAGTGCGAGTGGTCGAGCACTTTCTATGGCAGCAGACTCTAGACAATATGGAGCAGATTTTTCTGCATGTTGTAGGGAATTCAAGAGCGCATTAAAATAGCAGCTATGGTTACGCTATCTCTTTGGGAACGTTTTCTCCTCGAAAAAAGGCGCTATCTCACTATTGTGGGAAGCTTTGTCAGCGGAGTGGTCATTCTGATTCTCTATGCCCTTTCAGGGCCTTCTTTAGAGAGCTATCTCAAAGCGGAAAAAGCTTTTGAGAAGTGGGTCCAGGCTCCGGAAGATGCAACCCTTTTCAAGGAATTGCAAGTTGCTTTGTATCAAGTCCCTCAAATGCAATCTCGCTATGATGCGGTGATTGCGCAGACGCTATTGGATCGCTCCAAGGACGCTAAGCAGGCTATCCCATTGGCTCTGAAATCATTAAGCATTTTGCAAGAAGAGGCTCCTTTTCATGCTTCTTATGCAAGGACCTCTCTTTTCATTGAACAAGGGAGCTACCAAGAAGCGCTCCAAAAAGCTGTTTTACTGAAAGGAGAAATGGAAAAAGCGCCTGACATGAAAGAGTGTGTTTTGTATGCATATAACCTCATCCGGATTGCGTCTTTGCAACAGAAGTTAGGAAATCATCCGGGAGAAAAAGCAGCTTGGGAAGAGTTGGAGCCCTTATTGGTTCCTGCCCATCCGATCATCCACAATTTTGAGCAACAGGGCGTCGATCTGACGCAATACATCGCCGAACGGAAAAAGTTTCTTTAGAGACCTTCTCTGATCAATCGTATTAATCGTGCTCTTCGCCAGAAGAGGGCCGGCGCGCTTGGGGGGCTTTGTTTTCACTCATGATCTGTGCATGGCGGATGTAATAATGGTACGAAGTGCCTGCTAGTAAACCCATTAAACCAAAATAGAGAAAGGGTAAGAAGATGGCGATGATGATTTTCACGCCTCCGATGATCAGCTCGGTCGTCTTCTCTTGCTTGAAGGTAAAATTATAGAGCTGTTTAAGGGCTCGCTCGATCGGAGCTGGGAATATGATGGCAAGAATTGTGCCGAGAGCCATGAAAAAGATCGAGAACTTAGGACCGGTAAAGAAATCGTAGCCGCTCGAAATAGCGCCAATGATTGTAGCTAGAACGGAAAGCAATTCCGAGGTATGCTTGCGCGCAAAGTTCTCAAGTTCTTGGACCGATACGCCCTCTTTGAGTTTGTCGGTGAATTTGCCTCTATCCATGTCCTACCTCTCTAATATCTATTAAAAGGATTATTTTAATTCTTTTCAAGACTTTACTCTCGGAACAGATTGGCTAGGATTTGTGTTTTTATTTTGGATTTCATAAACTGCTTAAATTCTATTGATAGAGTCTTAAGATGGAACGAACAAAAAATCTCCCCTACTTCCCTCTGAAATTCTTAAGAGAAGGAGTCATCATACTGGGAAGTACTTTTTTGCTCGCGGTTTTATTGCTTATACTGCTGCAGCACAATGCGATCTTCGAGATGGAAAACGACAAAAAGGGGCGAGCAGCTTCTACGGCTGCCTATAAAATCCCTCTTTCTTTGGGGGCCGGTTTTTCTTGTAGTTTGCCGAATCTAAGGGAGGAGTGTTCGATCTCTGTAGGCCCTCCCCATCCTGCTGATCCCTTGAAGCGCCCATTTTTCACTGTAAAGCTAATGAAAAGTGGTGCTGTCCAGAGACTCTCTCTCCCCTGCCGCATCTATCTGTTCTATGCAGAGGATGAGAAGCTTATGTTTGCCAATGGGCATGCTCCGTTTTTTGTCGATTTTGCCCTCTTGCCATCGGGAGAGGTGGAAGCAAAAGTTTCTGTAGAGGGGTTTGCTGCGATGCAAGAACAGACATATGTTCTTAAGCCTCAAGAAAGCCCTCTTCAGGCCCTCGATGAGCTGCCTGCTGTGATGCGTACTGTGGTGGAAGGAAGGTGGCTGGGGCGCGATCTTTTTGCTGAAAAATATGGAACTACTCTGCGCCCTGCTGAACGGATCGAGTGGGGAAACGGGGAGATTCTCTCGTTGCAGGAAGGAGAATATTGGGTGTGGGACCAGGAAAAATGGAAAAAAAATGGGGCCATTGACCAGAATGCCTTGCTGATACGGATGGAAAGGATACGAGATCGAACATTGGTGTTAGAGGGATGGGACGCGGAACATCACTACCGCTTTGCTATGCCGCAACCCCTTCCGATCCCTGCCAAAATCAGACCAGAAGAATTTTTGACATCCATCCGGGTTCGGTCAGAAAAACAGATGAGCTGCACTCTCGACAAGCAATGTCTGATTCTCAAAGCAGGAGATTGGGTGTTGAAAAGCGAAGGGAAATGGCGGATTTTGCGCAGGCCAGAGGAAAAGGAAGCTTTGCAGTGCGGAAAATTAAGTGGTGAGATTTTTGTATTTGACGGGATTGAGTCAAAGTCAAATCAAAAAACAGTCCACGGCCATTTATTCAATGTCCAGCGCTCTCAATGTCTGCCAGTGGATCTTGCTGTCCACTCCATGAAAACCCATCGCCATAAGACGAGGCAGAAATGAAGTGGTTTTTCATCATCATCTGTCTTTCTCTATGCGCTGCTCCTCTGCCTCAACATGCCGATATGGAAGGAGCGCAACTCTTCAATCAGAATCTGCAGCAGCTGCGAGCGTGTTTAGAGGAAAAATTCCGAAAAGGGTCGCTCTTGGCTGACGAAGGTGCAGATGATTCTGCCTATCGCACTCTATTGGATGAGATCAGCGCTTTAAAACAGGAGATCCATATACTAGAAGAGCATTGGCGCAAGGTGTCAGTAGCTGAAGGTTCTGCTGCAGAAGAGCCCTATGCATTTTGGGATGTGGGAGAGACGACACTCGCTCAGCTCATCATGGAATACGGCGCTAGCGACTACCTCTATATTTTGCCGCAAGAACTGAGCGGCATGAAGATCTCGTTATTCTCTAGCATCCCATTGCCACGCGAATCGTGGAGTGAGATGATCGATTTAATTTTAGCTCATAACGGTGTGGGAACCAAGAAGTTAAATCCATATGTAAAGCAGCTTTACATTCTGCGGCTCGATCCTTCGGCTATTGAAGCGGTGGTGAGTCGGGAAGAGGACTTACAGCTTTTTGCCAGTCATGCCCGTCTCTTTTATGTATTTGCCCCTCCTGCAGAGCAGATCAAATCGGTCCAAGCTTTTTTTGAGCGTTTTTCCGATCCGAAACAGACAACGATACAGCCCATCGGGACAAAAATTGCCCTTGTTTCCAGTAAAGAGACGATTGAGAAGCTGGTCGATCTCTACCATGCTGTCTGGGAAAATGAACAGGGCAAAGTGGTCCGTCTGATCAACCTGACAAAAGTGCAGCCTGTAGAGGCCGAAAAGGTGCTACGCGCTGTATTTGCTGATCCAAATGCCAAAACAAAACCTGTTTTTTATGGCACTGCTGCAGACGAACTAGTCACTTTGACTTTGCCACAAGGACTTGTTCTCGTAGGAGAAAAAGAAACGGTCGATCGAGCGGAACAGATTTTGAATGATCTCGAAACGCAGATGGAAGATCCAAGCGAGAAGGTGATCTATTGGTATCCTTGTAAGCACACCAATCCAGAAGATATCGCCGGTGTTCTGTCAAAAATTTACGATTCGCTAGTAGGTGCCAATCTAGAAAAAAAACCAGAAGCGCCGCCGCCACCCTCCCCTCCCCCTCCTGTTCCTCCTCAAGAACCGAATCCAATGATGGTTTT
>JACQAR010000054.1 GCA_016194825.1 Chlamydiia bacterium | reverse complement strand
TCAACATTTGGAAATTCTACTCGGATTTGAGCAAGTCCAGATTTTGCGTCCCCTCTTAATGATTTCCAAGAATCGTACAGAGCTTTTACTGAGGTGCAAGGATCCCAGTTTTCGAGGTCGTTTGCGGAAGATGTCTCGAATGCACGGCTGGCTAGTGGACGTTTGAAGGCAATCTGGTAGCATTCATTTCCGTATGCCTGCTCTAAGACGGCTAAATAGGCGCTCTTGAGCATCCAGTAAGCGGTTTTTTGCGTCGCTAGAGTCGTCTCATCCGATTTTGGGCACGTCACCCATATTGTATTATTTTGTAGCAGTGACTGTGGGCGAAACACCGGTGCATATGGGCCTGAAGAAATAACAAACCTCTCTTCTCGAGGCTCAACGTATACATGGTTAGAGGAAGATCCAGAGCAAACCAAAAATAGCTTGTCAGCTTGAAGAACTGTGGCTTTGAAGTCGATTGGGGTTGGGGCTGTGGACTGCTGAGGTGCTGATGCTGGAGCGGCAGCCTCTGCTACTGGTTGTGCTGGAGCAGCAGGCTGTTCAGCAGCTGCTGTGAGGAGAGTTATGGTAGGTGTTGGCACTAAAGCGACAGCCGATGGTTGTGCTGGAACAGCAGGCTGTGCAACAGCCGACAGAGACCCGAGCTTCGACAGATTCTGAGGTACAACTGGAACGCCTTTGCTCTGCGATGTTGTTGGGTTCCCTGATTTTGTCGTCCATTGGTTATATGCATGTCCGAGGGCGCTAATAGCTGTAGCAAGAAAAGCCACTTTAGACACGGTTTTATGGTCTGCCAAGTGCGCAACAACGCCACACGCAAACGCACCAATCGCTGTTTTGGGGCTTGTGAAGAGGTTATACGCTTTAGAAATTAACGATGTTGCCATAACTAATCCTGGTGTTATTTTATTTGTTAAATTATATCACAAATAAATTTGATTGTAAATCGCTAATTTTCAAATTAAAAATTGACGATAGGGCTTGCTACCAGATTCATACATGCTGTATACTGAGAGAGATTCAAAAATCGGTGGCTGTCCGATGCCGGCAGAACCGGTTTTTGAATCACGATCAGTATATACTTTAGCCTTTTATAGGAGGAACCGATGCAAGGTCATGTGCAAAGTCACGCGCTGATTCAAAAAAAATCTTTCTGGGCCGATCTGGCCTTGGTTGTCTTTTGCAGCTTGATCCTAGGGCTGCTGGGCAAGTTGATGATTCCTTTGCCGTTTACGCCGGTTCCTTTGGCGCTGCGCTCCTTTTTCGTATTGCTCATGGCCGTAGTGTTGGGGCCTCAGAGGGCGGCTTTGGCAGTGTTGGGGTTTCTGGCACAAGGCCTGTGCGGCATGCCGGTCTTTACGCATGGGGCTCTGGGGATTGCAGCATTCGCCGGGCCGAACGGCGGCTATCTTATCGGGTATGTAGCGATGGCACTGGTCACGGGGCATGTGGCAAAAAAAGCCCAGCTCATGGCTCTGGTTGCGGGCACTGTGGTGCTCTATGTATTGGGAGCTGGCTATTTGGCCACTTTTGTTGGGGTGCAAAAAGCCCTGTGGTTGGGGGTTGTGCCATTTTTGCTTGGCGATGCTCTCAAGATTGCGGTTGCTTGGAAGGTCTCTAAGACACTCTCACGCTAGTACATAGTTAAGAAAAATTTTACATATAACATGCTTTCGATTAACATAGTCTCTTTTCAAAGGAGATTGCCATGGGACAAAAGCAGAAACATGAAGTCAGGCTGAGGGACGAAGAAAGGGAGC
>JACQAR010000065.1 GCA_016194825.1 Chlamydiia bacterium | reverse complement strand
TAGCGGCCACTTTGAGCTCTTTGAGAGGCTTTGTGCTGCAACCGGTGATGAGGAGCAGCAGTAGCAAACAGGGCTTCATATTTTGGAATATATACAAGGCTGGTTTTCGGCGCTTGTTAATAATGTGTAAATTTCGTAGTGTTTGATGCTTTTCAAAAAAAAAGGAGGCGGCCATGTTTGTTTATGTGAAGGATCAGGTCTGGATGCGGGAACTGCCAGATCAAGGCTCTCGTGTTGTCAATGAGGCGTTATATGGAGACCAGGTAATCGTAGTAGAGGAGTGCAATGGCTGGTCGCACATTAAGCTAAATCAAGATGGATATGAGGGCTGGGTGAAGTCTGATGCTATTGTCCGTCGACAGTCACAGTATTTACAGGCCACAGTGTCCGTCGATCGGCTCCGAGCATGCATTTATAGCTGTCAGGATACAGAGTATGGGCCTATAGGAGAAATTCCTTTCGGTACTCGATTTCAGATAGAGAGTGACGCCCTCTCAAGGTGGATCAAAGTGTCCCTGCTTGATTCTAGCTTAGCATGGATCCAAAAAGGAGATGTCACTAACAACCACCACCCATTACCAAAAGGGGACTTGGTGGACTTTGCAAAAAGGTTTTTAGAGGTGCCTTTCAAATGGGGCGGTCGCTCCAGTTTTGGATTTGATAGTTCTGGATTTGTGCAGTTTTTATACAGAGAAATGGGTTTTAACATCCCGCGCGATCCCAAAGATCAAAAGAGCTCCGAGTTGTTCCAGGCAGTTCCTTTAGACGCATTGAAAGTGGGAGATTTGATCTTTAATGGAATGGATGCAGAGAAGGTCTCAGATGTGGCGATGTATATTGGCAACAATCAATGCATTGCTGCAACGGAGAGAGAGAACCAGTCATGGGTACGGATCACCGACCTCGAGAAGTGGACTCAGGCCGATCAGTTCCCTGCTGCGCGACGTTTGACAGCATGGATGCCAGCACCTAAGTAGCATGCACGCGATTGTGACTGTCATCAATTACTGCACGAACGACTACCGCTTTTTGGATCTTTGCATCAGTGAAGCGAGCAAATTTTCTCAGACGGTGATTGTAGCTGTGGCGGATCATTTTTTTAGCGGAGAAAAGGAGAATCGAGCGCTCCTCGAGCGCTCGTATTCTGAGCACCCAGACTGTCTCTTTGTCGAATATGCCTTTGATCCAGAGCGCCCGTACGGGATCTATTGTCCCTACACCGCTGTCGACCCGGAATGGATCAAGTATTGGCATAGCACATCTCGCTATGTGGGATTTCAGGCGGTGCCAGAGGAAGCGGAATATGTGCTCTTTTTAGATGTCGATGAGATTGTCGATGCAGAGCGGTTCCAGATCTTTCTGGACCAGTTTGCCTACCGGGAGTTTGAGGCGCTTCGGTTTTATAGCTACTTTTACTTTCGGCAGCCCTGTTTTCGGGCCAAGTCTTGGAGCTTGAATGCGCTCATGGTGCGCAGAAAAGCGATTGAATCCCCAGAAAAGCTCCTCACTGCGCAAGAGAGAAAAGGGGTATTTGACAATCTGTTGGGGCCAAAAATCGAGCCACTGGTGGGGCTAGATGACCAGCCGCTGGTACACCATTACAGCTGGGTGCGCACGGATGAAGAGCTGTTTTTCAAGGTGAAAAATTGGGGACATGCTTTGGAAAAAGACTGGACAGCTCTTTTGCACGAAGAGCTCTCTCACCCTTTTCTGGGGACTGAGAAGTTATACGGCCTGTCGTATGACACAGTGGAAGCGAGACACAACCCCTTTGCGCTGCGTCCAAAGAAGCGGGGAGTGCCGAATGTGCAGAAGAACCTATCCGAATAAAAAGTTTCAGTCGATTTTGCGGTTCTTTTGAGCCGCTTGTTTAGCTTGATACAAAATGCCCAGATGGATTTGAACATTGTCTACGTGTCGGTCAATAGAGAACAGTGCGAAGTGGTTGATCCCTAATCCTTCCGCTAAAGAGATGTCATTGTCTAAGACGAAGCTGCGCTCTAGTTCTTCGCGCATTGCTTGAGGTAAAAGAGTGAGACAATCCTGTGGTTGTACGATCTTTTGTTTCAGTGTGGAATAGAACCGAAGTATCTCCGCCCCTTGTTCTATTAAACCGTCGTAATTGGGTGTCGCTTGGTTTTTGATCTGTTGCACATTACCGAAAAAAGCTTGTGCAAACTCATTTATCTTTACGAGTTGATCCGGGATTGATTCAGTGCTTTCTATCTTCCTGATAATGTCTTTTAGTGTAGTCCCCGGTTGTCGACAGGCCCTTTTGTGCTGAGGCCAATCGTATTTTTGGTGTTCTTTGCCACAATAGGCGACTTGGTGGCAGCCTCCACAAAGAGACGTTGCAGGTACGGGTTTGCTGCAAACTGCACAGGTATTTGTGCTCATCGCTTTTAGTCCTTATTTATGCTATAATTCCTATAGGGGAAAAAGGGTGTATGAGAGTTTATCAAACAACATCTTTAGAATATAGAGATTTTTTTCAAAAAAATGCTCCGCAGGTAGATGGTCTTGCGTTTCAGCGGATCTGGGAGCAGGCAATGGCTTGTAAGAGATTGAATGGCAAAGAGATAGAAGATGGTCTAAACCATACGTTTATCTACTCAGGCAAGGGCATTGCGGCCATGGGAACGGCTGCACATCCTGGGGTGCACGACCTAGTCCAATATCTATTAGGCCGCAGTGATGGCTTTTCTCTTACAGAAGAAATCAGGCAGGCGATTCTCCATCGAGAAAACCGGGCGCTTTTGGCCCATGTCCGAGAAGAATTTCGCGCGATTTTGGCGGCTTGCGCCCTCCATTTGCCCAAAAGCGAGGGCGAGGAAAAAATATTTGAAGCGTTCGTCGGCAATCTCATCGCCCTGATCCCCTACACCTACCCCGAAGAAGGGGAGGCATTTGACATCCCCATACAGAGCGAAGGGACATGGAAAATGGCTCGCTACTGTGTCGATCGGAAAATTGCGCTGACGCCGAAATGGTTTTCTTCGCCGATTGTCGCTTATGGGTTAGTGGCGCAAGAGGGTCCTCCTATTTTGTCTTTCATCGGTACCACATTTCCAGCAGGCGAAGGGCATGTCGCGACTCTGTTGGCTGATTTTACCCCTGGCTTGTCGGTGGGGCATGCGCCGTATCTGTTCGGAAGGGACACAATTTCTCATTGGCTCGCAGGGAAATCGGGTGTGCAGGTCTATGGGACCAGTTTAGGGGGTGCGCTTGCTTTGCATACCTTACGCCATCATAGCGAGCAGCTGGCCAAGGTCTGTGTCTTTAACCCGGCTGGACTGTATCCCTGGCATTGGTGGGGAGTTTCCTATGATACGGGTCCCAAAGTGCATATTTATTACCAACACCAAGATCTCGTTGCTTCCATGGGCTCATTTCCAACAGGCAATCAAGTGTCTGTGTACCGCGTCTTCAACCATCAACCGGAAGATTTTCTCCGTGCTCATGCCCGTTTGTATACAGGGAGCCATCAGGTAATGATGCTACGCAGCGATGCCCAGTATGAAAATGGGCGTTTCTGTCGCAGGGTATTGACTGTGGTTCATTTTATCGCCAGTTTTATCCTGTTTCCCTTGATTTTGCTTGGCTATCTCCTCTCGGTGGTCTATCGCAGACTTGTCGAGAACATAGGTTCTCGGCTATCGTGATGATGCATTTAAAGCCTGGGGTTCATGCAGAAACCGAAGATCCAAGTTTTCCCTTCGATCCTATCCGCTGATTTCGGACGGCTCTCCGAAGAGGCGCACCGCTTAGAGCTTGCAGGAGCCGATGGGATCCATATCGATATCATGGATGGCCATTTTGTCCCTAACCTCACGCTGGGACCCAAAGCAGTCGCCGCGATCCGCAAATCGACTCATCTTTTTCTTGATATACACCTGATGATCTACAATCCATTTGATTATGTTGAAGCATTTGTCCGCGAAGGGGCAGATCGGATCACCTTCCATTTTGAAGCGACAGAAGATGTCGAAGATACGTTAGAGTTCATCCACAAGTGTGGCAAACAGGCAGGGCTGGCGTTTCGGCCGGAGACCAGTTTTTCCATGGTGCCCAAATTCATCAGCTCCTGTGATCTTCTTCTTCTCATGACAGTGAACCCCGGTTTTGGAGGACAGGCGTTTATGCCGGATGTGTTGGAAAAGATCCGGTTGGCACAAGAGGCGATCCGCAGACAAAAAAGTGGCTGTGTGATCCAGGTCGATGGCGGGATCAATCCCGATACGGGCAAACAGTGTGTCGAAGCAGGTGCTACCGTTTTGGTCAGCGGCAATTATCTCTATCACCAAAAAGATTTGAAGCAGGGGATTGCGAGTCTGCGGGTATGAAACGGGCAGCATTGAAAAAAGTTGTGGTGATCGGCGGTGGGACGGGGAATTTTGTCGTTCTCAAAGGGCTTAAAAAATATCCGGTGGATCTGACAGCCATTGTGTCCATGGCAGATGATGGGGGAAGCACGGGTATTTTGCGCGATGAACTGGGCGTATTGCCTCCCGGTGAT
>JACQAR010000039.1 GCA_016194825.1 Chlamydiia bacterium | reverse complement strand
GGATTTTGGAAGAAAAGCCCCTTCTTGGTTTGGATGATTTCGGGATGCAACTCGATACTACAAGGCGCTCTTTGCTGCAAGAGCACTTAAAAGGGTTTGGTCAGATCTTTCTCACAGCGCCTCTGTTTCCAGAAACAGAAAACCTGCACATTTTTTCGATCTCTCACGGAAAGCTCCATCAATCAACAGCTTGGTGATTAAAAAGAACGTCTCCGAAAGCAAATGAGCCGAGGTTACAAGAGTAGCGGTCAGAAAACCCTCTGCACGCCGTAGTAGACAAGCGCGGAGACTACGGCAGCTCCCGGAAGGGTCAAGACCCAAGCGACTACCATCTTTTTTCCGATGCTCCAATGTACTTTTCCATTGGGTTTTGCTACTCCAACTCCTGTCACGCTTCCGACGATCATGTGGGTATATGGGATGTCTCAATAAAACCCCCTGCTAAAAGACCGAGAGTGATGACCCCCATACTCTTTTGCGCGTCGTTAAGGCCGTGAGACAAGGCGACAAGGCCGGCTGAAAAGATTTGGAGACGAGCAAAGATCTTCCCGTGGTGATTAAACCACCCCTTCTCCAAACACCACTGAATCCCCTTCAGGATGCAAAAGGCGAGCACAAATCCCGCACAAGGAGAAAGGATCATAGGGATCAGTATTTTGTAAACGATGCCAGACCATAGAATCGTCTGAACTCCCTCGTGCATCCAAGAAGCGCCAATCACTCCTCCAATGAGCGCATAGGAAGAGGAACTGGGGATCCCGAAATACCAGGTGAGTAGATTCCAAAAAATGGCTCCGATAAGAGCGCAGACAACTGCCACCTGAGACACGGTGTCCACCTGTACAAGCCCGGTTGTAATCGTTTCAGCAACACCACTGATTTGTGTAGCTCCGATGGTGTTGAGGATAGCGGCAAGAAGAATTGCGGTGAGAGGGCGAAGAACTTTAGTCGCAATGACAGTAGAGACTACATTGGCAGCATCGTGAAATCCATTCGTATAATCGAAAATGAGACCAAATAAGACGATGAGAATGATGATGTCTAAACTTGGCATGACCAGCAATAGATAGATTTATTTTTAATAGATAATCTATTTTTTCGAAACTGGCAAGGTCAATCGAGAAATCGTCTTGCAGATTGACAAAAATTCTTTACACAAGCTACACGCAGTAAAAAATGGCTGCGAGTAAACTTATGAAAAAATGTGCCCTTGTCCTGCTTTCTTTCTTTGCTCTTCCCTCCCTCTCTTTTGCCGCTTCTCTGAAGGATCAAATTCCTAACCGAGGAAATCTCCAAGTGGTGCCTGTCACTCCTTCTCCCGATCCCGATCGAGTCGATACGACCATTTTCTATCCGAAACCAAAAGAAG
>JACQAR010000045.1 GCA_016194825.1 Chlamydiia bacterium | reverse complement strand
TGTGACTAAATTTACCCATAATATATGAACAGGAGAAAAGGGTAGAGGAAGAAAGGCAACAATGGACAAGCTTATGACCGTTATCTCTTGCAAAGAGGTCGAACCGAGATAGTAAATCACTTTTCGGATATTTTGGGCAATCGTGCGTCCCATCTGAATCGCGTGGACAATCACATTTAAGTTACTATCTGTAATGACCATCTTTGAAGCATCTTTGGCAGCCTCTGTTCCAGCCCCCATCGCAATGCCAAGATCAGCCCTTTTAAGAGCCGGAACATCGTTAATTCCATCGCCGCTTACCGCTACAACCTCCCCTTTTTCTTGAAGGACTTTAACAATGCGGTATTTATGTTCAGGAAGGATCCTGGCAAGAACTGTAGCTTTTTTAACACTTTGATAAAGCCCATCATCGTCCATATTTTGGAGCTGGCTTCCGACAAACGCTAAGTCTTTGTTGTTCCAAATTCCAACTTCACTTGCGATAGTTTGTGCAGTTTTTAGGTGATCTCCTGTGATCATGATCACATGGATACCTGCTTGCTTTGCTTGGGCTACAGCTTCCTGAACACCAGCTTTAGGAGGGTCTAAAAAGCCGATAAGGCCGATCATCTTCACTTTCCACTCTGTTGGATTGTTTTGATCCCATTTACTTATTCCAAATGCTAGCACCCTCAAGCCTTCTTCAGATAAATGATGCATCGCTTCTTCAAATGGTTCGATCTCTTTCCGATCAATACTTCGTTCCTTTAAAGCCTCAAAAGCCCCTTTGACAAACAAGACTTTTTCACCTTCAAAGGAATTAACTGTCGCCATCAACATTATCTGGGGGTTAAAGGGGTAGGAGAAATGCCGTGGACTAGCTGATCGGAGCAACGTGTAATCTTCTACCCACTGGGCAAGGGAAAGATCGAGAGGATCGCCGATTCCCTGCTCTGCATCATTGCACAGCGCAGCAATCGTCTTGAGCATCTTCTCCTCTTTTGTAAAGACAGTCTTTACAATGAGTTTCCCTGTCGTGATGGTCCCTGTCTTGTCTGAGGCGATTACAGTTGCACTTCCCAAAGTTTCCACAGAAGGAAGATGCCGTACAAAAACCTTAGATCTACTTAAAGAAACAGCTCCGATGACCATTACAAGCGTTACAACTAAAGGAAGCCCTTCTGGAACAGCGCTGACAAAACTGGCAATAAGAAAATATGCAATATCAATCGCCGGCCTTCCTTGATAATATGCATATAAGCCCAGCAATAAAAAAAAGCCAAGTACCAGCAGGACAAACCTTTTTACAAACAATCGGATTGATCGGACCAATGGTGTTTCTGGAGATGGCGCCTTCGCCTTTTCCACAATTGAAGCGAAATAGGTATTGGCTGCCGTTTTGACGACGATGGCTTTTCCTTTTCCTCTGACACAGGTTGTCCCACTTAAAAGAGTGTTGATCAGATCATAAGGAGGGGTATCTTTGGGAAGAATCTTAGATGGGTCTTTTACCACCGGGATCGATTCTCCCGTGATTGAAGATTCATCAATCATTATTCCTGAAGATTCGATCAGGCGCATGTCCGCCGTGACCAATTCCCCTTCTTGCAATTGGACGCAATC
>JACQAR010000040.1 GCA_016194825.1 Chlamydiia bacterium | reverse complement strand
TTAGTCGAAAATCGGCTCAAAAGAACCGCAAAATCGACTGAAACTTTTTCTTCGGATAGGTTCCTCTACGGACTCACAGCAGAGACGTTCTCTACGCTCTTCTTCGGCTTGCCCGGGCAACCGCAATCTTTCTTCTTCTCACAATGCCCTTTGCAAGCAAACAAAAATCCAGCAATTAATAAGCCACTAACAATCAACACATTCTTCAACATAGAGCCTCCTTATTTCTCATTATTTAATAATTATTATATAATTGCAATTGGAGCCCAACCCCCATGGATCAACCCCTCTTCAAAAAACCAGTCACTCCGAATTTCTCTGACCCCGCGACACAACTCTCGTTTGTCGAACAAACAAAAAGCAGCAAAGAGCTCATGCAGAAAGAGTTGGATGTAAACCAATCGGAACAGATCCTGCTGAAACAACGGATCCAGATGATGGAAGAGTTCGTCAATGATCTTCCTTCTACAGACCCACAATACAGCATACTGAGTGTGCAGATTAAAATGGATCAGGTTGAACTAGATGAACTTAAAATTCAGGAGCAATCTCTTCACCAAAAACTAAGTGCGGAATAAAAACCGATCGATATAATAAAAATTAAGAGAGGAAATTATGCCAAAAAAGAGTAGCCCCAAAAGAACCGCTCCCAAAAAACAAAGTCCCAAAAGAGCTCCTGCTCTGAATCTTTCTGCACGGGAGGATATTGAAGCCAATCAGAAGGCGCAATGGGCTGCCTTTCGCAAGCTGAAAAAGCAGGTCGAGACCACTTGGCAAAAAATGCAAAGAAATGCCTCTTCTCGCAAATTCCATGAACTGATGGAAGATCAGCAAAACCTCCTTTTGCTCATGGGAGAGTGCAACTATATGCTACAAGAGTGCATGCGGCTGCGCGATACCCGCTCTCAGAGCCACATGGAGTAGGTCCTCAGGAAGAGGCGCTCGTACATCGACCGTCGTACCGTCCACTGTGAATCGAAGTCTTTGCGCATGTAGCAGAGGTCTTTTCGCAAAATAACGGGACCTGAGTTTTTCCCCATACTGCCGATCGACAATCAACGGATGGGATAGTTCTGCCATGTGTACACGGATCTGGTGGGTGCGGCCTGTCAGCGGCTGACAGCGGACGTACGTCGCATCTTTGCCGCGCTGCAATACTTCCCAAAACGTGATGGCTTCCTCCCCTTGCGACCAAATGGTTTGCCCTTCAAAAAGCCGTTTTTTAGCCAAAAAGCTCTCCCGGACTCCCTTATTCTCTCGGACGAGACCGTCTACCAGGGCGATATACTCTTTATCAACCTGGCGCGCGGCAAAGAGCGCCATCAGCTCCTCTCGAGCCTGTAGCCCCTTCGCAAGAAGGAGCGCGCCGGTCGTGTCTTTATCGAGGCGATGGACTAAAAAGAGCTTGGGGCCAAATGTCTTACGGCACGAGGGATCGCTACAGACCCAACCAGCTGGCTTATCGACGATCTGGCAGAGTGCATCTTCATAAAGGATGGGGAATTGGAGAGGAGCGACCTTAGCCAGCTCTTGCCACTCAGGAGCCAGTTCTACCCAGTCTCCTTTTTCTAGACGCGTCGAACCAAAGCGCTCGACACGCCCATTGACTCGACAGAGATTGGCTTCTAGCACTTTGCGCAAAAATTTACCGGAAGCATCGATCGATCCGACGCTCTGCAAAAAGGCAATGATATTCTGGCTCGATGTGGCCCGCCATTTCATGCTCTTGCCCTCGATTGCAGAAAGGAGACGAGCAGCCTGACGCCATAGCCTGTTCCTTTGGTGGGATTGTAGTATTTGGGCTTCGGCAAAAAGGCGGGGCCTGCGATATCGAGATGCGCCCAGGGCACTGTATCGACGAATTCTTTCAGGAAAAGCGCAGCGCGGATCGAGGAGGCCTCTTTCCATCCAGAATTTCTCAGATCGGCAATATCCGATTTCAAGGCTTCGCTATACTCTTCCACCAGAGGCATTTCCCAGACCCTCTCTCCTGTCTGATCAGCAGCAGCCAGAAGAGCGGCTGCGAGCTTTTTTTCGGTGGCATAAAGGGCAGAAAAGTCATCGCCTAAAGCGATGACGGTCCCCCCTACCAGAGTCGCTAAGTCGATCAGACAAGTAGGCTTGAGATATTTTTGGGCATAGGTCAATGCATCGGCGAGGATCAGCCGGCCCTCCGCATCGGTACTGAAGATTTCCACCGTTTTGCCGCTCATGGAGCGATAGACATCGCCCGGCTTATAGCTTTTGGAACCGATGACATTTTCTGTCACAGGAGCTAATGCAGTGATGTTGACTTTGAGTCCTAACTCTGCGGCCACTTTGACAGTAGCCAGGACAGTGGCAGCGGCGGCCATGTCTGCTTTCATCGTAGACATGCCTTCGGTGGTTTTAATGGAAAGCCCGCCCGTATCGTAGGTAATGCCCTTCCCCACCAAAACGATGTGCTCTTTCGATTTAGGGTTGCCAAAATAGGAGACTTCAATCAGGAAGGGATCGAGGGCAGAGGCGCGATTGACTGCTAAGAAGAGTCCCATGCCTTCCGCCTCAATCTGTTTTTTATCGAGAACCTTTCCCTTCAGATGACGGTTTTGTTTTAGGAGCTCTTTTGCTGTGTCAGCTAACATCCGCGGATTCACATCGTCGGCATTGCCATTGGTGAGATCGCGCGCAAAATGGACCCCCTGGATGAGTGTGTAGATCGGCTGAAATTGTGCAGGCTCCACTCCAATCCATTGGATTTCCTCTAAAAGTGGAGGCGCCTCTTTTCTCACCACAAATGCGTAATTGGCCAGGAGCACGGCCTCGATCACGGGAGCGATAAAGCCTATCGCCGGCACCACGGTGATTTTCTGGATCTTTTTTGTCAGCGCCAGCTTGACCGCTTCCGCATAGGCGCGCCGAATCTGCTCGTCAGAAGCGGCGCCCTTTTTCCCCAATCCAATGCATGCAATCCTAGGCTCGTCGAGGCCTTTTTCCGGATAGTGCAGACAGACCTCTCCCGCCTTTCCCGAAAAATCGACGGGAGGCGATAGCTTTAGCCCGCTCCACTGTGCTGCTGGGGTGACCCCTTCCCAAAAAGGCAAAAGAAGAAGCTCAGAGGCCTTTCTCTTCGCTAGATCCGGGGCAAATAAAACCTTCAAAACGGAACCTCATCATCGATCGTTTCTCCCATTTTCCCAGCAGAGGGCATTCCGCTCATGTAGGGATTGGCAGGGGCATGATCCGAAGAGGCCGATGCCGTAGTAGTGGGGGCATGGGACTTATCGGCTGGCTTGCCTCCAAAGGGGCTAAATTGGAGGTGAGAAGCAGTGATTTCGAGAGAGATTTGAGGCTTGCCTTCTCGATCGTTGAAGATCTCTGGTTTGTGGAGCTCTCCTACGACAATCACAGCGCTCCCCTTTTTGAGGTGCGGGATCATTTTGTCAAACCGATCATCCCAAATGGTGACTCGCCACCAAATGGTCTCATCATTCCCTTTGACCCGGGTACGAGAGGCAACGCGCAAAGTCGTCACTTTTTTTCCCGATGATGTAAAACGAACTTCTGGGTCGGCTCCTAGATGGCCTGCAATATGTATGAAATTCATACAACCTCCATTTAAGGAATGAGTATAAACTCTTTCCCTCTCGAGGTCAAGAACCTATCTCAGTAAAGGTTTCGTCGTTTTTTAATCGAAAATCGGCTCAAAAGAACCGCAAAATCGACTGAAACCTTTACTGGGATAGGTTCAAGTTTTAATTAAAACGCTCGAATTAAATTTGACTTATTCGAGCTCGATCTTTTAACATACTTACGTTCAACCCTAAAAAGGAGTAACAAATGCTTTTATTAACACTAGCAACTCTTGCGATCGCAGCGACTGCCCCCGATGCAACGGTTGAAAAAAAACTTCCCGTACAAAAAGAAATCCAACAGCCTACATCTGCTGTAGATGAAGAAGCAGATGACGAGCTCGCCCTTGCTGAAGAAGCAGAAGGCGAAGCAGAAACGGACGCTTCAAAACAATAGTGAATAGACCTTTTGCATAACCTGCTTTGTTTGAAAAAATCGGAGATTTT
>JACQAR010000075.1 GCA_016194825.1 Chlamydiia bacterium | reverse complement strand
GGGAAACCACAGAGAGAAGAAAAATAGAGCCCACCATTGACAACCCAATCTTACCAAGTTTTCTCTGTGGTTTCCCATCTCTGTGGTTAAAATTCTTATTTTCAATAGGTTGTGTTGCAAAACGAATTATGCAACAACGCCGCAACTCTGTAAAGAAATTCCTCCTTTGAATAGAATGACTTCTATTTGGTAAAATGGAATTGTGTCATAATTACGTTTTTATGTCTTATTATAATAAAAGAAGGTTAAAAAATATGTTCAATATAATACAGGGTAATAAGATATGTCCAAACAACTTAAAGCGAAAGTGGCAGGTCTCGAGAGTCAGATCGATGTACTAGAAGCAGAACTCATCCATTTGAACGAAATGTTAATGGGTTGTGGATTCCCAGAAGGGATCAAGACGTTAAAAGAGACCATGCAAGAGGTTCTCTCAGAACAAGCCTCGTAAGGCAAGCCTCGTAAGGCAAGCCTCGTAAGGCGAGCCTCCTAAGGCAAGCTTTTCATAATAGTGGGGGGTAGGGATACTCCCCTTTTCTTCTTTACTCGCGTTCTCTCCAAATCGGGAGCGACTTGAAATGGATCTCAATCGTTTGAATAGCGGAAGCAGCCAGAGGATAGGTCTCGACCGAAGGCCATAATTGTTTAAATTGCCGCACTGTGTTCTGTACAGTGTCTAGCACTAAAGTTTCGGGTAATCGGCTTTTGACAGCAAATCGCCTGAACTGATCGAGTGTCAACGAGGCAAATGTCTTAGAGTCTACAAAATTCAGGGCTAGCTCCTCTTGCGGCAAATAGGGAAGAGTGGAAAGAAAATCATAGGCGGGAGCAAGGGTGGGCGTTTTTTTATCTAGATAAATCAACGACCAGTTTTTGAGGTGCATATCTCCATTGCCGATCAGCGCATTAAAAACAAATCTGCGGATAAATTCTACAATTCCCCTCTCACCAGTTTCAGCCCAAAGAACTTCTGCGATATTTCTATAACTGGCCGCATCATATTTCTTTTCTGGATAGACACCAAATACCTGCGCAAAATCTTCAATATGGATTTTTCTACTCTGGGCATCCCTATCAAATCGTCGAATCGCATAGGCCATGACGTCAGATTTTTGAAAGGGAGGCGGCAATCCCGCCACGTGTTCGAGAGGAAGCAATGCCACGTCAGGGACATCGAGCCCCATCTGCCTTGCCAAATTCATCATGGTATACTCATTTTCTGGCACACCGGGGTATACGAGAGAGGGGAGTTTCACAATCCATGAACCCCCAACTCCATCCACAGGAATCGTTAACCTCTTTCCTTGTTCCCAAATGGCTGAAAATTTCAACTGTACCCCAGCTAAGGAAAAATGCAATCCTCTCTGCTGCCTTTGTGGGAATGCAGATTTTGACCTCTTTTCGACTTGAGACATCGATTTGCGATGTTCATCAGCAAGACGCACTGTAATCGCTCCTGGCAGATCATCTCCCAATTCTTGCAGTAAATAAAACTCTCTGATGGGATTTGCTTCCACTTGCAGAGCAAGATAGTCTCTCAAAGCGCCTTCTGGCAAAAGGTTGGAAAAAAAAGGGGGGAGTCGCGTGCGCGCAGGTCTTGTGTCGACAAGCAAATCCCCCCATCGATCCCTCAATGACAAGCTCAAGACAGATTCGGAGTAGTGTTCCGCATAGGTAGAGTTGATAATAAATAGATTTTTATCACCGGGCAATTGAACGATTGTTCCTATCTGTTCATCATAGAGAAAAATCTCCAGGGAGGGGAGGTTATCCATTGGGGTCATCTGGGTTTAATTGATACATGGGGATCTGGTGCTGATTGTTGCCCCTCTTTTCTCGTTGCAATGTCTGAACGACCATGATGAGCGAGGAGGGAACGAGCATGACCTCTAATTCGAGGGCTCTTGCGATCTCTAGCAGGCTTGAGAGATGTAAATCGACTCTGCCTTTCTCGATGTTCGAAATATGACTTTGCGGAATATGAGTTTTTTGACCGAGCGCTCTTTGTGAGATCCCCTTTTTTTGACGCGCCGCTTTGAGCTCGTCTATAATGAACTGTGTGGATCGCGGCATAAGATATATTCCTCTATATATTTGATATATTATAATATATCACATGGCGAGTCAAGAGAAAATGGTTCGAGTGCCCATGGTTTCTTGCTATTTAACACTAGGTTTTGTTATTTTTCTTCTCTTAAACTTTAAGAGAGAAGCTCGTCTATGCCCAAACTGATTTTTGAAAATACGGGAGAGGAACAAGAGATCCCCTGTGACGAGCCCCTTCAAGAGATCTGCGAAGAGGCAGGGGTGCCCTTTGCTTGCACGGAAGGGGTGTGTGGCACGTGTGTCATCGAAGTTGTGGAAGGGATGGAAAATCTCTCCCCGTTTACTCAG
>JACQAR010000048.1 GCA_016194825.1 Chlamydiia bacterium | reverse complement strand
GGTTTTTCCAGGCAAAGCGAGTTTCGAAAGAAGTCTATTCTATGGGGGTAGCCGCAATCTCATGCATAGAAGCGAGAAGACTGCTCAGATGCTTGTCGTAGCGATAATCGGTGAGATCCGCATCGTCTCGATGGAGCGTCCAGCCCCGGTCTGTCTTTAAAATCAGATAGTCCGAAATCTTCTCTTCATCCTCAACCACTGTCAGCACATACCCTTTGGTATGCAGTGGATATTGGCTCAGCATCCAGTCAGTCAACGATTCAGCTTTGCGCAACAGATACGTCCCCTTCGGCATGCGGTTCAGCTGTCGCTCTGCCTCTTGGCGGTTACAAGAACCCTTCCAACCGGGGAATTTCTCAATTTTGTCCCCCCATCTCTCCAGATGCACCGCCGAAATGTCTTGCAGGATTTGCTCTTCTGGCAGCTTATGAATGGCCAGTTCCGCTAAAAGATTCAGAGCATTGAGGGTTTCTTCGATGATCTTGTCCACCTCGTCTGCAACCTTTCCCTCGATTTTGAATTGCGTTTTTTGACCGCGGCTCTGCTGGACAATGAGATGGAGCTCTGCGTGGGTGTGGATTTCTCCTTTTTTGGAAAATTCCATGATCCCTGTCTTCTCATCCACCCAAACAGGATAAGAACGAGACAGCTTCTTCCCTTTTTCCAGATGTTTCTCATGGAGAAAGCTCCGAAAATTGTTCAGATTGGCCAACACTTGCGAGTAATGCGTCTTGATCTCTTTCATGTGATATTCCACCCCCTCTTGCAAATATATTCAGGAACCTTTAGACTGACAATAATTATTTTTATTCCCCGGAGCGAATGGAACAAGTCCATAATCGAAGATTCATCGGTGTTTTCCTCCTTGCCATGATCAACCTTTCAGTCATGGCCTCTTTAAGAAATCTGCCGATTGTCGCCGAATTCGGTTATGGATCCTTGTTCTTCTATCTCATGGTCGCTCTGGTTTTTTTATTCCCCGCCGCCTTAGTATCGGCCGAGCTAGCAACCGGTTGGTCCAAGGCGGGTGGTGTCTATGTTTGGGTCAAAGAAGCCTTTGGACCAGGATGGGGATTTTTTGCCATTTGGATCCAATGGGTTCACAACGTCACATGGTTCCCCGCTATCCTCTCCTTTGCAGCAGCAGCTATTGCTTACCTCATCTCCCCTGAACTTGCCTCTAATAAGCTCTATGTGATCAGCTTTATTTTGTTGGGCTTTTGGGGGTTTACCCTGTTCAACTGCTTGGGTGTTAAGACATCGAGCTGGTTCAGCGCTTTAGGAGTGATATCAGGAACCATCATCCCCGGCGTTCTCCTCATTGGTTTTGCCCTAACATGGCTAGTAACAGGCCAACCTCTACAGATCCATTTTTCCTGGGATGCGCTGCTGCCTCCTTTGAATGATGTTCAACACTTGGTCTTTTTGGCTGGGCTCTTTCTCGCTTTTGGAGGATTGGAAGTTTCCGCAGCCCACGTGCGCAATATTTGCGATCCCCAAAAAACGTTTCCGCGCGCCATTCTTATCTCCTCTTTGCTGGCTTTTGTCCTCTATGCATTAGGCGCGCTCTCGATTGCCATCATGATTCCACAAAAACAGATCAGTTTGGTAGCCGGATTGATGCAAGCCTTTGCCACGCTCTTCAACAGCTATGGGATTGGCTGGCTCTTGTTGCCAGTAGGAGCGATGATCGTATTGGGAGCTGTCGGCGAGCTGAATGCCTGGATCATTGGCCCCGTCCGCGCTTTGCATGCGACAACCAGTCATGGTGATCTCCCCCCCATATTTCAGAAATTGAATCGGAACAATGTCCCCGTCCGTCTACTCCTATTTCAAGGAGTCATTGTCACTCTTTCCTCTTTCGTTTTTTTCTTTATGCCCACAACCAGTAGCGGATTTTGGATTTTGAGTGCGATGTCAGCGCAGCTTTACCTGATCATGTATATTCTTATGTTCTTGTCTGCCATTAAGTTGCGCTATAGTCATCCCAAAGTGCACCGCCCCTACCGGATCCCTTATGGCCTGACAGGAATCTGGGGAGTCGGAGGATTGGGGGCTGTGAGTTCTCTTTTTGGGCTGTTGATTGGGTTTATTCCCCCCGCACAAATCAAGACAGGCAGCCTTTGGTTTTATGAGGGATTTTTAAGTGTAGGGATCTCTCTGATGTGCGCCATTCCCTACATCATTTACTTGAACCGCAAACCAGCCTGGACACCATGACATCTCATCGTAAATCTGATTACCCGATCCAACCACTGATTCTCAACAGATGGTCTCCCCGAGCGATGAGTGGAGAAGGATTGAGCGATGCAGAAATCTTTTCTCTTTTTGAAGCGGCTCGTTGGGCCCCTTCTTCCTACAATGCGCAACCCTGGCGCTTTCTCTATGCAAAAAAAGATACTCCCCATTGGAAAACATTTTTCGATTTGCTGGGCGAATTCAACCAATCTTGGTGCGATAAAGCGGCACTGCTTGGGGTAAGCCTGGCGAGAAAAACCTTTGAAAAAAATAACAAACCTTCTCCCACTCATGCTTATGATGCAGGAGCAGCCTGGGAAAATATCTGCTTAGAAGGAACCAGTCGCGGATTTGTCGTCCACGGAATGGAGGGGTTTGACTATCAAAAAGCGCGCAGCTCTCTCAAGATACCTCTTGAATATGAGATACTTGCTATGTTCGCCATCGGCAAAAAAGCACCTAAAGAGAGCCTTTCTCCCGATCTTCAAAAACGGGAAGTTCCCTCGGAGAGAAAAAAAGTGGCAGAATTTGCTTTTGAAGGACACTTCAGAGGATAGAAAAAATCGAGCCAGCCTAGCGGCATAGCTCGATCCAACCTATTGATAATAAGCGCTTACTGTTCGCTCATGACAGATGCAACAGACGCCGATTTGCGCCGACGGGTTTTCCGTCTGCGGTGAGATGTTTTTCTCTTAGCAGATCGACGGCCTTTTGCGCGGCGAGCTGTTTTGCGGCTTCTTTTTGCTCT
>JACQAR010000047.1 GCA_016194825.1 Chlamydiia bacterium | reverse complement strand
TTGTTTGAAAAAATCGGAGATTTTTCTGATGATTTTTAGAAACTGCTTGCAGTTTCGGATCAAACGAACGAGCCGACTTTAAAAAGTCGGCGAGAGAGAGCGATAAAAATCAGCGGAAAAAGAACGATTTTAGCAAACAAATGAGGTTACGCAAGAGGTCTAATATTTACCTCTAGCTTTTTTCAACCCTCCGCGCTAGGATCTGGTTTTTTAAGGAAATATTAACTTTTCATCAAGCGTGCGTAGGAGGGTGTTATGATCATAGAAATTTGTCTTTCCATCATCGCTTTCATGCTGGTTCTGCTAGTGGCGATGTTGTTTAAAATCTTTATCGAGTCGCAGAAATCACTCCAGATTCTCCAAGATGACTTGCATCAGACATCGCAAGACATTTCGGCATTGCTCAATACCCTCAATGCATTTGTCCGCTCCGATCTGCACAGCATCACCAATGAAACAGGACGTCTCGTCAATCAATTTAACAATAAAATACAAACGTTCTCATCAAACAAAACAAGCTTACTCTCTCAAATAATAAAATTTATATCTTCTACAGCTTTTTTAATTAAACTAACAAAGGAGCATGTGAGTCATCATGAAAAATGAAAGCAATAAAAAACTGATTTTTAGCTTACTCATCAGCGGAATCGTGGGCGCGGGGATTCTCTACCGCATCCAGGCCGAACAGAGCAAGAAAACACCTGTTCTAAGAAAAATCGGCAAGACGATTACGGATGTCGGTCATATGATCGAAAACTGCAGTGAATGCAGCACCAGCGATGTGATGGATCACATTGAAAAAAAACTGCCCAGAGGGGCTGACATCCTCCACAGCATCAACAATTGGGTAGATGCAGGAATGACTCTTTGGGAAAAACTCAAAAAAGGAGACTAATCATGATGCACGAAAATTGCAGACAAAAAGACTTTTTCTGGGGCGCTGTAGTCGGAGGAGCAGTAGCTACCCTGACGACGATGCTGTTTACCACGAAAAAGGGTAAAGAGATCCAAAACAAGATCACTGACACGTACCAAGAGATGGAAGAGAGTGTCAAAGGAGCCGCTGCTCACGCCAAAGAAACTGTCAAAGAAAAGGCAGAGGAAGCGACAGATCATTGGGAGAAAAAAGAGCAACCCAATGCCAAACAAAAATAAAACCAACCATCCCAAGGGAAGGGGGAACCTCCCTTCCCACTATTCGAAAATACTGCCTGTGATCCCGAGAATAGAGAGCCCGAAGACCCCCATCATGGCGTGGGAGAGACAACAGCCGAGTAGGTTATGGGAGCGAGAGTACAAAAAGCCAAGAAAACACCCCACTAAAAACACCGCAAAGGCTAAATAAACCGAAAAAAAGACGTGGGTCGAGCTGAAGATGAGGTTCGACATGAGAATGGACGAGAGTACGCGCCTTTTGCCGGTGAGAAATTTTTCCAACAGACCTTGTAGACATCCGCGCGTCAGTAATTCTTGGAGCGGGACGATCAAAAAGGCGTACATGAAATTGATTTCCCCCCAGTACGACCAATTCTGATTGGCCGGGTTTTGGATCAAGGCATACGGATCAAAAAAGGGCCTTTCGTGGAAAAAAGGTAAATAGTGGATCAAGAACCATTTCACGCCGACCGCCAGCCCTAATACGGGAAGGGTGAAGAAAAAACCTTCCAACAGGGATTTTTTCCAATTCCTAGCACTGATCCCTAAATCATATAGCTGGAGTCGGAAATACTGCATCATGAGCACCAAGATCGATCCCATGGCAATGGTCAGCGGGAAAGAGATGAACGTGCTATTCGGAACAATTTTCAACAGGTATTGCAATCCGCTGAGCCCGTAGATAAACACGCTGATGATGGTGACGATGGCCATTAGAAACACGCCCATCGTTGCCCGAACGTTGGCCTCTTTGATCTCGCTGCGGATGGTCTGGGCAATGCGATGGTTCATGTGGCGTAATTTTTTGGCGATATTCTCAGCCACCCGCATCCCTAACTCGCGGGTCAAAGGGCTCTCTTCAATCCAAGCATGCAAATCGGCATAGGAAAGCTTACGAAGGCGAGCAAACGTCTTCGCTTGGACTGACGCAGAGCGATAACCCCGATCGAGAAAAGAAAGATCGCCCACCACCTGCCCGGGACGGATGACATCCAGGGCGTGGCTCACATCCATTTCGGGATCGATTTTGAGGATTTCCAAATCTCCCTCTATAACGATAAAGAGCTCTTTTGCTTTTTCTCCCTCATGGATGAGAACCTGATCCTTTTCTACTGTCATTTCCTCACTCATCAAGAAAAGGTGCTTGATTTCATCGTGTTTTAACCCCTTAAAAAGAGCGCATTGAGAAAAGATTTTAAAATAAGGGTGATCCATTCATTTTTCTATTTCGCAAATAGGGGGTTTATTTTCAACGAACCTAGAAATCTTCTCCGAAATAGCTCTGGCGCGCTTCCGGGTGGGACAAAAGCTCTGCCATAGTGCCCTCTGCTAGTACTTTTCCCTCTCGCATCAGATAACTCCGATCGACGATTTTTCCAATTTCTCGGGCATTGTGATCGGTGATGAGAACAGAAATCTGCTTTTGCTGGAGATGGCGGATCAGGTGCTTGAGATCCGAGATCGCCTTCGGATCGATATTGGCAAATGGCTCGTCGAGGAGTAATAGAGACGGTTGCGTGATGAGGGCACGGGTGATTTCGAGCCGGCGTCTCTCGCCTCCTGAAAGAGCGCTGGCCCTCTTTTTTCTCAGAGGGTCGAGGTACAATTCATGGAGCAATTCTTTGAGTCTCTCAGAGCGCTGCTTGTGCGTGAGGGGCAGCGTCTCGAGAATGCAGAGGAGATTGTCTTCCACACTCAGATCGCGAAAGACGGAGGGCTCTTGCGCCAAGTAGCCAAGTCCCATTTGCGCGCGCTGATGCATCGGAAGTGAGGTGATCGATTTTCCCTTAAAACAGACCTCTCCTCCATCGGGATGGATCAGTCCCACAGCCATATAAAATGCGGTGGTCTTACCTGCCCCGTTGGGACCGAGAAGGCCCACTACTTCTCCCGGAAAAAGGGAAAAACAAAGGCCATCTACTACCCTTTTTCCACCGTACAACTTGACCAAATCTTTGACTTCAAATAGGGGCTTTCTCATGGGAATGAGTGTACCTCCCAAAAAAATCAAAAACAACCTCGAGATTGAAAAAGGCTCGCATCCGTGATATAAATAGAGTTATATGCGTTGGCCTCTTCTACTCTTGATTCTGTTGTTGGCTTCCTGCGGAACCCACAACACCATTGTCAGCAACGTCTCCGAACGAGATGCAAACGAAATCGTCGTCTATTTGGCATCTAAAGGCATTGAAGCGCAAAAGCTACAGGCCACCTCTTCACAACCTGGCGCCGCTTCCACTGTCGAATTGTTCAATATCGTCGTTGCCAAGGGACGCGACGTCGAAGCAATGGCCATTCTGGCACGTGTCGGTTTGCCGCGCAAAATGGGGACGAATTTACTAGAACTTTTTGGCCAACAAGGACTTGTGTCTTCCACATTCCAAGACAATATCCGCTACCAGGCGGGGTTGCTCGAAGAATTGAAAAATACCATCCGCAAAATTGATGGGATAATCGATGCTGACATCCAGGTCTCTTTCCCATCTGCAGAGGTAACTCCTGGAATAGCACAGCCAAAAGTGACAGCAGCCGTCTACATCAAACACCAGGGCATACTCGAAGATCCCAACAGCCATCTTGAAGTCAAAATCAAGCGCCTGCTCGCTGGTAGCATTCCCAGTTTGGATTATGACAACGTCGCCGTCATTTCCGATCGCTCGCGACTCACTGATATTACCTTAGGCGTTGAAGGCGAGACGATCGGCCCGAAAATGTTGCAAACCTATGTCTCCATCTGGGGCATTGTCATGACAAAGAGCTCCTTGGGACATTTCCGTTTGATTTTCTTCTCCCTCATTCTCTTGCTTCTTGCCCTTTGCGGAGCGATCGCTTGGTTGATCTACAAGTTCTACCCGCTCCTGCGGGCAGCGAAACCCTCTGAGATCGCCGGAACAGACACCGGTGCGCCTCCAGCTGAAGTGCCATGATGATACGCAGAGCCCTTGTCCTCAAAGGCTTTTTAAACCAAATCGCACCGAATCGCAGAGAAGCGCTCGAGAAACTGTTGCCGCCACAGGAACAGCGGATGCTCTCCGATCTGCCGGTCTATCCGATCGATCGCGATGCCGAAGAGACGGACATCTTACAAAAAGTGCATTGGTCCTGGTTTCTTCCCACATTGAAGAGCCACTCGGAAAAAGAACAAAAGCTCTTTTTAGCCGCTCTGCTCTCTCCCATCGCCGAACCTCTTGCGCGCGCGTTGCACATCTCCTTGCCAAAAGAGAACATCAGCCCCACAGGCAAATCGTTTTTACAAGGGATTTTATTTCAAAGCTTAGTCGGGGAAAAAAATCGCCTTCTTCCCATCTCTTATCTTCCTCCCTCTCCCCTCCATTTTTTACTCCATTTATCGAAGAAAGATTTGACCGAACTCATCGATGATCTGTCGATGTACGATCTTGCCAGTGAATTGCGTCAAATTGTGGAGACAAAAATACTGAAAAGAATCTACAGTTTTCTATCAGAGGAGCAACGAAAGTTCCTGAAAATAGCGATGGTGCATAAAGAAAAATCCCCACTTCCTCGCATGGGATTGGATAAATGGGACCAAAGCGAAGAGGCGCTCCATCACGCTCTACACCGCAGAGGACTCGCCCGTTTGGGCAGCATTCTCTCGCGCCAGGATCCCGATCTAATCTGGTACGTATGCCACCAGCTCGATATTGGAAGAGGCAATACTCTGTTCAAGATCTGCGAGAAAGAAGGCCCCTCAGGGTGGGCAGAAACAGTATTAAAACAAATTGAAGATTGGCGCGAGTGGAAACAATTATGAAATTATTTACACTGCTCTCTGGCAAAGAAGTGAGGCGCTCTTCTGGGAAAAAAGTGGTTCCCGCCCAAGAATTTTCCACCTTGGTAGATGCCAATGCATTGCTCGAACAGGTGCAAGAAGAGGCGCTCGCCTTCAAAAAAGATACGGTCGCAGAAGCTGAGAAAACAAAAGAGCTCGCCTTCCAAGAAGGATTCCAAAATGGACTCGAATCGCTCAATCACCATCTTTTTGCTCTCGATCATGAGCTGAAGCAGATCCGCTCTGAGATCCAACAGAAAATCTTACCGTTGGCCCTCACTGCTGCTCGCAAGATCATTGGGGAAGAGCTCAAGCTCCATCCCGACCGGATTGTCGATATTGTGTTGACGTCGCTCAAGCCGGTGACCCAGCACCGCAAAATCATCATCTACGTCAATCGAGGAGACCTAGAGCAGATCGAGACGCATAAGCCGCAGATCAAGCAGATCTTTGAGCATTTGGAGAGTTTCTCCATCCAAGAGCGCGACGATATCCAACCGGGAGGTTGCATCATTGAGACCGAAGCAGGTATCATCAATGCTCAACTAGAAAACCAATGGCGCGCTATGGAATCGGCCTTTCAAGCATTTATGCAACAATGAAAAAATTCATCAAGATTGTCCTCTTTTTAGCTTTGCTCTTAGCCGTCGTAGCTCCCGCTTTGGCTCATGCACAAACTCCATCGCTAGAAGCACCTGTTACAGGAGCACCAGTCACCAACTCTAGCATGGTCACCAAGATGTCGGTGATCGCCGGCCTTTCCATTTTGCCCTGGGCGATCATGCTCTTGACCTCGTTCATGAAGATCATCATTGTCCTCTCGCTTTTGAGAAACGCGCTTGGCGTACAGCAGACACCACCGAATCAAGTATTAAACGGCATCGCACTCATGCTCACTATCTACGTCATGTTTCCCACAGCGCTGGCGATGTATACCTCTGCCCAAGAAGTGACGGTCAAGGCGCCTACTACCCTGATTTCTCCCGATTCTGCCGCCTATATGATCGCCGTTGTCGATAAAGCCAAAGAACCTCTCCGGGGGTTTCTGCAAAGAAATACGATCCCTGCCCATGTCAAAAGTTTTTACAATTTGGGAACTCGTCTCTTCCCAGAACCGTTTAAAACCCAGCTCAAGACGACTGACTTCATCATCCTCATCCCCTCTTTCATCACCAGTCAGCTCAAAACGGCCTTTGAAATCGGCGTCTTGATCTATCTTCCCTTCTTTGTGATCGATTTGGTGGTCTCGAACATTCTGCTCGCTATGGGAATGATGATGCTCTCTCCACTCACGATTGCGCTCCCGATCAAACTGCTCCTTCTCGTGATGGTTGATGGCTGGACCCTGCTTGTACAGGGATTAGCGTTATCGTTTAGGTAAAATATGTTTGCAAATGAAATCTATCAGCTCAGCTATCAGGCGCTCTTCCTGATCCTTCTCCTCTCGGGCCCCCCGATCATCATCAGCACGATTTTAGGATTGATTGTCGCGATTTTCCAAGCTGCTACCCAGATCCAAGAGCAGACTCTTTCGTTTACTGTAAAATTGTTTGCTGTGATCTTCACCGTCATCCTCATGGGAGGATGGCTAGGAGCACAGGTATTTCAGTATACCCTCGCAATCATGCAGAGCATCCCGAGATGGGCGGCAACGTAAAATATGGACACACTCTCTGCTACTGACAGCTACGCCTCGCTGCTCTTTGCCATGCCACAACTGCAACCCCTGACTGTTTTGGCCGTATTTTTCCTCACCCTCGCTAGACTGTTGCCCATGTTTTCTCTTGTCCCTTTTTTGGGAGCGAATAAAGTGCTGCCTGGGACCATCCGGATCATGTTCAGCCTGGCCCTCGTCGCGATTTTTTTGCCGCAGAACCTCATGCAGATCCATCAAGATCTACGCTTTGATTTTGTGTATGCGATGCTGATGGTCAAAGAGCTTTTGATTGGCATGTTTCTTGCCTTTCTTGCGTCGGTTCCCTTCTATGTCGCTCAGATGGCCGGAAGCCTCGTCGATCACCAACGAGGATCTTCCGCCCTACAAGTCACCGACCCCACTACGCAGACCCAAACAGGGCCAATCGGCTCCCTCATGAACTACTTACTCATGGCCCTTTTTTTTGGATTGGGCGGCCCCTTTCTTTTTTTCAATGGAGTAGGCACATCCTATGAACTCATCCCTGTCAACAAGCTCGTCAACCCCTCGTTTTTCCAGGGACAGACCTATTTTTGGAAACAGATTATCGCTCTCTTGCAAAAGATGATGTCGCTCGCTATCCAACTCTCTGCTCCCGCGCTCATCGGCATTTTGCTCACCGATCTTTTTCTCGGCATTGCCAACCGGTTAGCACCGCAGGTACAGATCGTCTTTCTCGGGATTTCTCTGAAATCTTGGGTGGGGATTGCCCTCATGACAGCTGCCTGGACCCTCATGCTCCAAGTCATGAGTCAAGAATCAATCACATGGATGAAGGTCATACAACAATGGCTACAACAAGTCAAAGTCACATAAATTACAGTCCCGTCATCATTCCACCTACTACCGAATTTTTCATTGATCAAGACGTTTTTGGACCTGAATTTGCCCACGAGTGTCAAAAAATGCGCCGGAAGATCGCTCTTTTTGCCGACGTAGCCATTGCAGAGACATGGGGAGAAAAACTCTGTCGTCACCTGGAAGCCGATCTCTTTGTTGTTCCTGGAGGCGAGAGCTGTAAAACACGCGCCTGGAAACAAAAACTCGAAGATCTCCTCATTGAAAAGAAATTTGGACGCGACTCGCTCTTTCTCGCCATGGGGGGCGGTTGTGTCACCGATCTCATTGGCTATCTCGCCTCCACCTATTTGCGCGGCGTCCCGCTCATCCTCATTCCCACTACTCTTCTCGGCATGGTCGACAGCGCCATCGGAGGGAAAAACGCCGTAAATACCCCTCGTGGCAAAAACCTCATTGGCACCCTCTATCATCCCAAAGCGGTGATCATGGATCTCCAATTCCTACAAACGCTCCCCCAAAAAGAGTGGTACAATGGTCTTTCTGAGATCCTCAAACATGGCCTCATCCGAGATCCTCGTCTGTGGCAGCTTTGCGAAGAGCAGGCTTTAGGCCAGTGGCAAAACCCCTCTTTTCTCCTCAACACGATCCACGCCTCGATTACTCTCAAGCTTGAAGTCGCTGAAGCCGATCTCGCAGAAACCGGCATGCGCCGGATCCTCAACTACGGCCACACCATCGCACACGGCCTAGAAGTACTCTCCAAATACAAAATGAGCCATGGAGAGGCTGTGGCAATCGGTTGCATGACTGAATGTTGGCTCAGCCATCACGCGGGCCATCTCTCTCGCACCGATCTCGAAAGGATCCTACAGCTCTACCGTCGCTATGGCTACAAAGTGCGCCTGCCGAAAAACTTCGCTGCCGACACTTTTGCGGAAGCGCTCACTCGCGATAAAAAAGCAGCCCGCGGCCAAGCGCGCTACGTCATGATCGATCGGATTGGGAACACCCTTCCCTTCGACGGATCGTATTGTACAGGCATTGAGGAAAGCGACTATACGGAACTCATCCGTTGGATGAAGGCAAATGCCCAATGAACCTCATCCTTTTCGGCTTTTCGAGCTGTGGCAAAACCCATTTTGGGAAAAAACTCTCCCAACTCATGCATCGCCCTTGCATCGACACAGATGACTTGGTCTGTCAGCTCTATGACCAACAAAACCCAGGCCGTCGCCAAGGGCGCAAAGTGACCGATGAAGTGGGTCTCGAGGGGTTTCGTCTATTGGAGAAGCAAGCCATATTTTCTCTACAGACACTGCAGAATGCGATCATCTCCCTCGGCGGCGGCGCCGTCCTCGACTCCGACACCCGAGACCTTCTCCCAAAACTAGGCGCGCTTGTTTATTTAAAGGCCAGTCCCCAAACCATCCGCGAAAGGCTGTTGAAGAAAACCAATGCCGATGGAACCCCCGCCTATCTCAAGGGGAAAAAGTGGGACGACGCTTTCTGGACGATGGTCCAAGAGCGCACCCCCATCTACGAGTCGCTCCCCGCCCGCACCATCGACACAGATGCCCTCGATGAAGCCGGCGTTCTCGCAAGCCTCCGCTCCATCTTGCTCCTAGAGGATAAGCCCAACGGCTTTTAAGGGCTTTATTGCATAATTCAAGAAACTGAAAACTAGAGTTTACCACAGAGAGAAAGACACCACAGAGGAACTATACTCTCCTAGGAACGTTTTTTTCTCTGTGGTATCTCTCTCTGTGGTAAATATCTCAGACACCCATGTTGATCAGAACCCCTCATGTAAAGCCGCTTTACATTTGGCCAGAAAAGACCTTTTCTGCCGGGCCGATCATCCTATTTCCATCGACGATGATCTGGTCCTCTAAGTTCGTCTACTAGCAATAACATCTTGAAATTAAGTATGTTAACACTAATTATTAGTAAATTATAGCATTAAAACTGAGTATTTTTATACAATAACTCTTAGGAAATGCATGGATACTCCCACCCTGAAAGAAGCGCTCGCGCGAGTTCACGCCGCTGCTCAACAATATGGCGGAAGTATCGTATCTTCTCGTACACTCCAGAGGAAAGATCGGGAGCTATTAGTTCGAGCGGGTTGGCTTATAGAAATCATCCGAGGCTGGTACATGTTCACAAAGCCAGGACTCCGCCCAGGAGAATCTTCATCCTGGTACGCAAATTTCTGGGATTTTGTCGCTATCTATTTGCAGCAAAACTACCAAAATGCCTATTGCCTATCTGCAGAAAATTCTATCGACTTACACATCGCCAATCCCACCATTCCCAAACAGGTAATCGCCATGACCCAAAAAGGAGGTGGTACTACCGCCAATCTTCCGTTCAACACCTCTATCCTCATCTATCCCGAGCCGCAAAATTTTCCAACAGAACAAACTGAAATCCGCGGCATTCGAGCCATGTCTCTTCCTCTAGCACTCTGCAGAATTACACCCTCTTGGTTTCAGCTTGAGCCGGAAAACGCAGAAGTTGCATTGCGACTGATCAAAGATCCTTCAATTTTGATTCACACCATTGCGAAGCATGGATTTTGCAGAGCCGCGGAAAGAATCATAGGGGCTTACCGAGCCCTGCAAGATCTAGAAACAGCAAACGCCATTGCCAATGCTCTGCAACACGAAGGAATGCAATTACAGCCTGTTAACCCTTTTAAAACCCCTGTTTATCTGTTTGAGCCGATTCAATCGGCTGCTGAAGGACGTATCCGCTCGCTCTGGAACAAATTTCGTTTGGTTGTCATTGAACATTTCCCCCCACCTCCATCTACACTCCCGGATCCGCAAACGTATCTGGAACGCATTGATGAGCTGTTTGTCACAGATGCGTACCACTCTCTATCTATTGAAGGCTACCGCGTTAATCTCGATCTCATACAAAAAATAGAACAAGCTGATTGGAATCCCGATTTATATTCTGCCGATGCTAATGAGCGAGACGCTTTAGCCGCACGAGGCTATTACGAAGCGTTTCAGGAAGTCAAGAAAAGTATAAGCAAAATTTTGGACGGCCAATCACCGGGAACCATTATAAAAGCCGATTTGCAAGGATGGTTTCAAAAATTATTCGCCCCAAGTGTAGCAGCGCATCTAGTCAGGCAGTACGAATTGACAGGCTATCGAAAATCACAAGTCTATATACGCAATTCTCGCTATATTCCTCTTGCTAAAGATGCTTTGCTCGACGCAATGCAAACATATTTTGACTGCCTAACCCATGAACCTCATCCAGCAGTACGCGCTATCTTAGGACATTTTATCTTTGTCTATATTCACCCCTATATGGATGGCAATGGCCGATTAGGTCGTTTCATCATGAACGCCATGCTAGCCTCCGGAGGATATCCAAGACTTCTTTCGAAACCCCATTTGCCCGTTAAAACCAAATCTTTTCTGCCAAATTTTTGTATCGTCATCTCAGCGACTTTAGTCAAGTCGCCTCGCCTCCGCTACCCGAATCTACTCCGTAGATTCTAAAAATTTTCCTAGAAAATCTTTGATTTTCCCAGGCAAAGCGAGTTTCGAAAGAAGTCTAATAATGTGTTGGCTAGAACCTGAATGTAAAGCGGCTTTACATTTGGCCAGAAAAGACCTTTTCTGCCGGGCCGATCATCCAATTTCCATCGATGAGGAGCGTCCCGCCTGGGAAATGGACCGAGACAGCCTTATTCCAGCCGTAAAGCTTGCGCGCCACCGCCGCTACTGCCATCGCTCCCGTACCACAGGCGAGAGTCTCTCCTTCAACCCCTCGCTCATAGGTCCGAACATGCACCGCTTCTCTTTGTTGCACTTCGGCGACGTTGACGTTGGCACCCTGCGGGGCAAAGAGAGGATGATGGCGCAGGGGCGGAGCCAAGGTGCTCAGATCGACGCTTGAGACATGATCGACAAATTGCACCACGTGAGGCACTCCCGTATGAGCATAGTGGACCATGCCACATTCAGTCTGCAGGTGTAACCGCAAATCCTTCACAGCTCCCATATCTACAGCTACCTGCCCGTCGACACAGCGCGCCACAACCACCTTCCCTCCTATCTCAATCCGGTAGAGCTCCTGCATGTAGCCTAATTCTCGCAGGTAAAGGACAAAACAGCGCAGACCATTGCCACAACTGGCTGCTTCTGTCCCATCGGGATTGAAGATGCGCATGCGGATGTGAGCGGATTGCGAGGGCTGCACAAGGATTACACCATCGGCACCAATGCCAAATTTTCGATGGCACAAATGCGGAATGAGAGAGGGCTGAAATTGTAGAGCGCGATCATCCAGGAGAATAAAATCGTTACCAAGGCCCTGATACTTAACGAATGTAACGATCGACATCTTCCATGGTCATGACGATTTTGTCGAGAAGACCAAATTCCAGGGCCTCTTGGGGCGTCATCCAGTTGTCTCGATCGATCGCCTTCTCTATCGTCTTTCTGTCTTTACCCGTTGCATCGCAATAGATATCGACAATGACTCCGCGGGTTTTCAGCATCTCTTTGGCCTGGATCTCAAGATCGGTCGCTTGGCCTCGGATTACTCCTGAAATCAGGGGCTGGTGGATCATGATCCGGGAGTTCGGTGTAGCTAGCCGTTTGCCTTTCTCGGCAACAAGACTGAGAATCGAACCCATCGAGGCAGCAAGGCCGGTCACTAAGGTGATGACAGGAGAGGCGAGGAGTTTGATCTGATCCCAGATGGCGAATCCGGCATCGACTGAACCTCCAGGAGAATTGATCACGAAAAGGATCGGTTTGCCAGGAGCAAGATGGTCGAGATACCACAGCTTGCGGATGATTTCCTTCGCAGAATCAGAATCTACCGCATCAGACAGGAAGATCCTGCGCTTTTCTAAAATGGTGTGATCGATCTTATCATTGAGGTATTTGGGAATTTCTCCCTGGGGTTCCTTTTCGGCCATGATATCGTCTCCTACTTGTATTTTCGCCAAATGCTCTTTTTTAGTCGATCAGAAGATCAGGATAGAGCCGAAAATGAGATAATAAAGCCTGCACACGCTCTTGAGAACGGCGGATAAGGGGGAGGGGTACTTCCGCTTTGGCGCGAGAAGGTCCCCCATTTTTGGGATCGGGGAGCGGTTTGGCCTCTTTGAGAAGATCGTAGGTAATGGAGGCGATCTCCTCCATCTCTTTTTCCTGCATGCCCAAAGTAGTAGTGGCCGGGGTCCCCATCCGGATCCCAGAGGTATACCAGGGACCGTTCGGATCTCGGGGGATGCTGTTCCGATTGACTGTGAGGCGCGCCTCTTTCAGGAGAAATTCTGCCTGGCGCCCAGTCAACTGGAAGCTCGACGCCACATCGATGAGGACGAGGTGGTTATCGGTACCTCCCGTCAGGATATGGGCTCCCCGCTTCATGAGACCTCTGGCTAGCGCTTGGGCATTGGCAACAATTTGCTTGGCATAACTGCGAAATTCGGGAGAAAGCGCTTCTTTGAAGGCGAGCGCTTTGGCCGCAATCACGTGAGGCAAGGGGCCTCCGAGGACGAGAGGACATCCCTTATTGACCACATCAGCAAATTCTTTACAGCAAAGAACCATCCCCCCACGAGGACCGCGAAGGGTCTTATGTGTAGTAGTGGTAACGATCTGCGCAAAAGGAATAGGATTATAGTTCCCTGTCATCACCTTCCCTGCTACAAGCCCTGCAAAATGGGCCATGTCCACCAGTAAAACAGCTCCGACGCTGTCGGCAATTTCTCGCATTTTGGCAAAATCAATCAAGCGCGGATAAGCCGAATACCCAGCGACTAAAATGAGAGGCTTTTCCCGTTTGACCTGCTCTGCAAGCATCTTATAATCGATTTGCCCGGTCTCGGGAGACACATCATAACTCACCGACTGCATGATTTTTGCAGAGATGTTGTGCCGGTAGCCGTGAGTCAGATGCCCCCCTGATCCCAAAGACATCCCCATCATTTTTTGATTCACGAGAAGCTTGCGAATCTTCTCGTATTCTTCGACAGTGAGCTCGTCAATTGATTTTTTACCCAGCGCCTCAACCTCTTTCGACTGCACTCTCTGCACTAAAATTGCCCAGAACGCAACGAGGTTAGCATCAGCGCCGGAATGAGGCTGCACATAGGCATGCTCCGCATCAAAAAGTTTTTTTGCTAAAGAGGTAGCCTGGTCTTCGATGAGATCGACATTCTCACAACCGGCGTAAAAGCGGTGCCCCGCGTATCCTTCGCTGTATTTATCAGTGAGTAAATTGCCCATGGCCAGCTGAACAGGGAGTGAAGAATAATTTTCAGACGCGATCAGCTTCAGATGGGACCTTTGGTCTTTCAATTCTTGGACAATGCTTTTGGAGATTTCAGGGAATTTTTCCCCTATCGCATCGAGCGCTGCCAAATAGGCAATGGCAGCTGTGGATCTGTGCGATTCTGGAACGCGTTTAAAATAATGTTTTAATAGAGCCATAAGCGCATTTGAGAGCATACGCCCTTGCATCTTTATTTGGAAACGGCTATTGTAGCTCAGTAAATTTCCTAAGGACGTATACCCATGCAATCCAATCTCAAGGAAATCCTTGAAATCCAAGAATACGACATGAAAATGCTCCGCTTGATGCGCCTCAAAAAAGCGCGTCTGACTGAGCTTTCTCACATCGACTCGCTCCGCCAGGAGTTGAAGAAACAGCAAGCCGACAAAGAAACGGAGATTGCTGAATTGAATCGCAATATTGCTGCTCAGGAAGCAAAAATCGCCGAGACCAAAGATAAAATCAAGAAATTGGAAGCGCGGCAAAATTCGGTCAAAAAAGTGGACGAATTCAATGCTCTGAGTCATGAGATGACCTCTGCTGAGCGGGAGCGTATTGCAACGGAGCAAATCACAAGCGACATGATCGACAAGCGGAATCTGCAGGAAGAAATTTTAGAGAAAATCAAGGAATCTCTGAAACAATCCGAAGAGAGCAGCCGCGCTTTGGAAAATGAGATCGCAGAGAGTATCCGCATGATCAATCAAGAAGGGAGCGAACTCAAAAAGAGCCGCGACGCTCTTGCCAAAACAGCCAATAGCGAGATTTTAGCGATCTACCAGCGCCTTTTGAATAACAAAAAAGACCGCGTGGTTGTCCCTGTTGCCAATAGAACCTGTAGCGGCTGTCACATCACTTTGACAGCACAGCATGAGAACCTAGTGCGCAAAGGAGAAAGGCTTGTCTTTTGTGAACATTGCTCTCGCATTCACTTCTGGCAAGAGACTGAAGCGGTAGAAGGAGCGCCCGTTACGACGAAGAAACGGCGTCGCCGCATGGCAAATGTAGAATTTCTAGAGGCAGTTGCAAAACTGCTTTGCCCGGAAAAATCGATGATTTTGAGGCCAGTTCCGAGTGGCAGCAAAGCTGCCACG
>JACQAR010000041.1 GCA_016194825.1 Chlamydiia bacterium | reverse complement strand
CTTTTTAAAGTCGGCTCGTTCGTTTGATCCGAAACTGCAAGCAGTTTCTAAAAATCATAAAAAAAATCTCCGATTTTTTCAAACAAAGCAGGTTATGCAAGAGGTCTAAAGATCACAATCCAAAAAAACCTTTCTTTTTCTGCAGGTGGAATTCGGGATCATTCAGGCTGCCTTCGATGGAAATGAGGAAAAATTCGGTGAATTTGAAAAGGACGAACTGCTTCATTTTGATCAAAATGTGGAGCTGGCCTTCGAGATCGATGTAGGGAGAATGCTCGTCCATAACGAGGAAAAATTGGGAGCGCTTACCCTGGCTAAAGGTATCGGTGAGTTCTGTCAGTCGGATTTGCCCATTGTTGAGTTCAAAGCGTAAATGGCCAAAGGCAGGGATGAGGATTTCTTGGTCGAGTCCTACTAAAAGCCCCAGGACATCTGCGGGCAGATCGTACACCGTATGCATCCGACGGTAGGAATTGATGAACGAGAGCTCTCCTGTTGCTGTGTACCCAGATGGCTGATCCAATCTCCCCCGGAAATTGTAGAGATTCAATTCCCGAATCACAAGAGGAGACATCGGGGGCAAAGGTTCTTTGATCTTCTGGAGCAAACTGGGTCTGAGCTCAAAAACACTGAGTTGAGGCATATCAATGTTCCAGTGTTCTTTTTTCACAGCCAAAAATTTGGGGATTTGCAGAATCCCTGCTGAATCGCTCAACTTGAAATCGCAAATTTCGACTCGCTCCGGAGAACAAAAGAGCTGAGCCAGGAGTGTTTTGAAGCGGTACTGGAACAGTTCGACTTCTTTGCCAGAGAGCATCCCCTCAAAAGAAGGGATCCCTTTCTGAAGCTTAAGCCTTCCCATGATTTCCAAGCCTGCTCCAATCTGAAAACTGCTCATTTTCCGGGTGATGGATTCTGGTAAAAGGGATTGCAACTGTGAAAAATCGAGCCGCGCAGAACCAATCAGACTGCCCTCTTCTTCTTTAGAAAAAGAGGCTTCGATGCCCTCAAAACTGCCTTCAATGCGCGTCAAAAACAGGTGTCCTTCTAAATCGAGCCCCCCTTCGATCCGAAAAGGTCTCGGAAGCTCCTCATCATACAGGACAACTGACCCGCTGATTTTTTCCTCCCACTTCATTCCCACTTCCACCGGTAACGCTCTTCCTTCATGGATCCATTGGAAATCGGCTTGGAGTTCTTGGCCTTTCATAGCCATCTTCAGATCGCGGATATGACGCACGGCTCCCAAAATGGGAAAAAATCCCTCTTTGACTTTGCCTGTCCCATAAGAAAAATCGGAGGCCCATTCAAAATCAGCCAAGAATTCCAGGCTCTGTTTTTCTAAGCTGAAAAGATCAGAGGGGATGCGAATCTGGGAATGGTTCAATGTCCAAAGAGAGCGGCTGGGATCAAATTGGACGAGGCCGATTTTGCAAAATCCTCCTTCCGTCTGGAGATCAATTCCTTTGACCAAACAACCGCTTAAGGAGGAATAACTGAGACGAATCGGACTGTTGTTTTGCAAAGGGCGGGATTTCCAATCGATCTCTTGAGCCAAAAGTTCAAAATCGAATAGTCCTTTCTGCAATTTCCCTTGACCCAAAAAGCGGGCGTAGAGCGCCTGCTCTGGCCAACGGAGAATGAGCTCCATCTGCTCTACCGAAAGCGCTATCGGGATGGCAGGAGACAGAGCTCCTTTGAATTCGACGTGCGCCCCTCCCCAAAGAAAGCGGCTCTGTAAGACTTTGATTTGTCCCTCTTCACAGACAAATTTCCCTGTCCAAGGCCCTCCTGCCAGTTCCCAAATCTGGTTCTCTTTTTTTAACACACAATGGTTCAGTGTCATGTGCGCGTCTGCTTCCCGATCGTAATCGATGGCAAAGTGGGCGTCTCCTTCTTCGAGAAAACTCCATTGTTGCGGAATGATTTTTTTCTCTCTCAGACATTCTGCCGCCATTTCCAGCGAAGCAAAGGGGATCTTGCCAGCACACCGGAACGCCTCTATCCCCTCCTTTCCTAAATGGAACTTTTCAAT
>JACQAR010000050.1 GCA_016194825.1 Chlamydiia bacterium | reverse complement strand
GTTTGAGAGGTATTATCGCCGCCTAAGGACAACGTCCCCGATCCCAAAGTGACAGTGCCTGATCCGGAGAGATTCCCAATCACATTGGAATGATTATTGAGATCCAGGGTAGTGCCTAAGGACAATTGAATCAGTCCACTAGAAGAAAATACATTCGCGGCTCCAGCTCGGAAAGTTCCGCTGTTGATTGTAGCTGCGCTATAGCTTGAACCCCCACTCAAAGTTAAGCTTCCACTTCCTATCTTAGAAAAACCAGCCCCTGAGATTCCATTCACCCCAGTAGTAAAGGTCTGGGTATCGATCGTTTGTGCGCCTGTGTTTCCTATGACAAGAGAATTAGGAAGGGTCACACTCGCACCAAATTGCAAGGTTGCGGTGTTATTCAGCGTAGCCGTATTGGCGCTATTTCCCAATGCGCTGTTCGAACTGACTATTAAAGTAGTATTGGAAACACTGACACTGGCCAAAAAGGTATTAGCCCCAGACAGGACTAAAGGGCCTCCTTGGGCAGAGAGAGTTCCTGCAGAGTTTAAGGCATCACCATCAATGCTGGTAGCGATCGTGAGTGTGCCAGTTTGAGAAAAGGTGAGGATACCTCCGCTGTTGATGAAAAAGTCAGTTCCTGCAACAGAACCGTTATGAGGGAATCCTATTCCAGCAGTCACCGAGCTGCCTGTAAATGCACTGGTTCCCTGCAGTACCAAAGAACCTCCCTGCATGACAAATACTGCGCCCCCAAAGCCGGCTCCTCCTCCTCCCCCTGGTGTTCCTCCCGCAATGGATCCATTGCCTCCTCCATATCCCCCCGTACCCGGCTGTCCCCAAGTGCCCGACAAATTCCCTCCTCCTCCTCCTGCAAAACCTCCATTTCCTCCATTGCCGAGTACGGCTCCTCCCCCTCCTCCTGCAAAACCTCCGGTTCCCCCATCACCACCTCCTACGAGAGGCCCCTGCTCTTGTTGAAGACCGCCGCCACCGCCACCGCCAAACACACCTCCTGAGCCTCCAGCAAAGTTTGAGCTATCATTTGCGCCACCGCCGCCGCCGCCGCCGCCAAAACTTCCTGCAAATCCTGATTGAATAGACGATCCACCATTGCCCCCTCCATCACTTCCTCCAGCCGCCCCTGAAGAGCTGCTGGCATTTGCGCCATTTTGAAAACTTCCTCCTCCCCCTCCTCCTCCTGCTCCTCCAACCCCAAGGCCTACACCCAGACCTGTTCCCCCATTTCCAAAATATCCCCCTCCCCCTCCACCACTATTACCAGCGCTAGCTTCCAACGCTTGGCCACCATTTCCTTGAAGACCTCCTCCTCCCGCTCCTGTACTAATGTTTGGCGAGGTACCTCCAGCCCCTCCGACTGCCTGATTACTGGTGAAATTGCAGTTGGACGCAGTTACAGCTGCGCCATTGTAGACGAATAATCCTCCTCCTAGTCCACCGCCCCCTCCACCGCCCCCATTTGAAGTGCCCCCTCCATTGCCCCCTGTTGCATTGCAGTTAGAAAAATTGATGTAGGAAAGCGTCACGTTTCCCGACACTACGAGCAAGCCCCGATACGTGCTTGCTCCATTGATGGTGACAATATTACCAGCGCTGGTTCCTACGGTGCTTAAAGAATTCCCCACCCCCGCTTGCAGCATCGGCAAAGGCTCGGTCAAGGTGATGGTGGGATTGGTGAGAGAGCTAAAATCAATCCCTGTATACATGCCAGGAGATGCGTTGATCTGGTTGATAGCATAGCGAAGCGTCCCCATCGTGTTGGTATCTGCCGTGCTGGTGACTGCAATGTTCAGTGCCTGCATCACAAATGGCCAAATGATGAGCAGATATTTCAGCTTCGATTTCATTGAGAAAAAAGATCCCTCACTCTGCCTTATACTATTTATTTCACAGAAACTCAATCGGCTTATGAACCTATCCGCAACGTCCTACGGATAAGTTCATTCTAATGCCCGAATGAACGTTTGGAATTCAGAGTTGTCTTTCAGCTGAGCAAACTCGTTTTCTAAGAGAAGAGTCGTGAGATCGAGCCCTCCATATTGGCAAGCCGTCTGGAGCCAGCCACCAGCAAATTTGGGCTGGTTTAAGAACGCAAAGGCGCGCGCATTGTGCAGCGCCATCTCTTGGCTCGGCGCGATTTGGTAACACTCGGTAGAAAGTTTAGCGATCAGAGCGTAATTTTTTTTCTCTGCTGCCAACTTATGGAGCAAACAGCGCGCCTCATCGGATATATGCGCCTCAATCGGCAACAGCAAATCATAGGCCATATCGCGATTCCCCTCTTCGAAAGCGAGAAACGCTAAATACTGCGCAGCAGCATCAGCGAGCATTCCTCCCTTTGTTCTTTCACGCACCTGAAGAAGCAGCGCCTTCGCCTCCTGTTTTTTCCCCTCTTGCAAAAGCATTTCTGCATCCATCAGTTTTTTTTTATTCTCATCATCTCGATCGCTACTCGTTGCATGGCGGCTTTTGCGCCATGTATCGTAGCTTTGAAAAGCGAAGAGAAATAAAAAGGCCCCTAAGAGAAATTGCTGGAAGGTAAAACAGGCAAAAGAAAGGAGCGCGGCAAACACCGCACCAAAAAGAAGAGAAGCGCGAAATCCCTTGAGCCCAAAAAAACCCTCGAGTGCAATCCGGAGCAGTTGCCCACCATCGAGAGGCAGCACCGGGAGCAAATTCGCCAGACTCCAGAACAGATTCGCCTTCCAGGTAAAAGCAAAAACTACGCTCAACATCCCTGCAAAAGGAAATGCCTTCACCAATCCATAAGAAGCAAAACTTAAGATAAAGCCAAACACAGGACCATTCAGTACAATCAAAAATTGCTGCCAAAAAGAGAGCTTTGGTCCCTCATAGGAAGTCAATCCTCCCAATAAAACCAGCTGGATTTTCGCTTTTTGCTTGAACACGGTCGCTGTGATGGCGTGTCCCAGCTCATGAAACAGCACCGAGAAAAAAATGATGGCAATCCACACCAAAATCCAATAGATTCCCTGCCCATAGCTATACATCCAGCCGATCATTCCCGCTGTGAGCCAAAAGAGCGGATGGATCGCAATCGGAATTTTCGTTTTGAGTAGTATCATCGTTTCTTCTTTAAAGCCTGCTGCATAGCGAGACCCATTTCAGAGGGGTTTTTCGTGATGATAGCACCCGCCTTTTCAAACGCCGCAAATTTTTCAGCCGCGCCCCCCTTGCCCCCCGAAATGATCGCACCCGCATGTCCCATTCTCTTGCCTGCAGGCGCCGTAGAACCTGCAATAAAAACTGCTAGCGGTTTAGTCAGATGCTTGGCACACCAATGGGCCGCTTGTTCTTCTGCTTCGCCGCCAATTTCCCCAATCAATAAGATCCCCTCTGTTTGCGGATCTTTTTCAAAAAGCTCGAGCACATCGATAAAATTCGTTCCGTTCAAAGGATCTCCACCAATCCCAACACAGCTCGATTGTCCCAAATGGAGTTTTGTGGTCTGCCATACGGCCTCATATGTGAGCGTTCCCGAACGAGAGATAATCCCAATTTTCCCCTTTTTATGAATATAGCCCGGCATGATCCCAATTTTACACTCTCCCGGAGTGATGATGCCAGGACAATTCGGACCAATCAAGCGCGAGCGCTTCGATGCAATCATCATTCGCTTCACTTCTAACATATCCCGAATCGGAATTCCCTCCGTAATACAGACGATCAACGCTATCCCCGCCTCTTCCGCTTCTAAGATTGCATCCGCACAAAAAGGAGCAGGAACAAAGATGAGCGTAGCATCGGGATGCACCGCTTTTTTCGCCTCCATCACTGTATCAAAAATCGGCAAAGAGAAGATCTCTTGTCCCCCCTTTCCAGGAGTGACCCCTCCCACCACTTGTGTGCCATAGGCCAAACACTGCTCCGCATGAAAGCGACCTGCTTGCCCGGTAATCCCCTGCACAATCACCCTCGTCTTTTGATTCACAAGAATTGGCATATGAACCTATCCCCTTTTTGCCGCTTGCACCGCTAACTGCGCTGCCTGCGCTAGATCATCAGCTGTTTGGATTTTCAGATGGCTCCCTTGGAAAAGGCGCTTTCCCTCTTCCACATTCGTCCCCTCCAGGCGAACGATAATCGGCACTGCAATCTTTTGCTCTTTGGCCGCATGGATCACGCCCTCTGCAATCGTTGCGCAGTTCATGATCCCACCAAAGATATTGATCAACACCGCCCGGACTTTTTGATCCGACAGGACAATCCGAAACCCTTCCGCCACTTTTTCTTTCGTAGCGCCCCCCCCCACATCCAGAAAGTTGGCAGGTGCCCCCCCAAAATACTGGATGATGTCCATGGTCGCCATCGCAAGCCCCGCTCCCTTGACCCCACAACCAATATCCCCCTGCATCGCAATGTAGGCCAGATCCGCCTCTTTCGCCATCGCTTCCTGCGAAGAAACCTGTGTCGGATCATAGCAATCGCTCAATTCCGGATGGCGATAGAGCGCATTGTCATCGATGGCCAACTTGGCATCGAGCGCGACTAAATCGCCCCCTTTTGTCAACACGCAAGGATTGATCTCCAAGAGCGAGGCATCCGTTTCAATGAAGCATTTTGCCAGCGCTTGCGCAAATTGCGCCCCCTTTTTGGCCAACTCTCCCTTCCACCCCATGCACTTAGCTAGACGGAGCAATTGGTAAGAGCGAAGTTTGCCCTCAAATGAAAAAGGAATCGTCACAATTTTCTCAGGCGATGTACGCGCAAGCTCCTCGATCTCCATGCCCCCTTCTGCCGAAGCGATCAGCACCGGCGTTGCCTGATTCCGGTCGATCAGCGCACTCAAATAGAACTCTTTTTCAATATCAACCGGCCTCGAAATCAAAACCTGACGCGCCACAACACCTGCTAACCCCGTTTGCTCATTGACCATCTTCATCCCAATGAGCGCCCTCGCAATCCCGGGGATTTCCTCGACCGTCTTAGCGAATTTGACTCCCCCCGCCTTCCCCCTTCCCCCAGCATGCACCTGGATTTTCAAAACCGCCTCTTTGAGATGGAGAGAAGCAGCCACCTGTTTGGCCTCTTCTACACTACTCGCCACACCAAATTCCGGTACTGGAATACCGAATTGACGCAGGATCTTTTTCGCTTGGAATTCATGCAGATTCATGCAACAGTCCTCTATAAAATCCTTATCTGATACAATCGGATAAACATCAAGCCATGCTTTATTTTCAAAACAAATTGATGACGAGGCCTTTACAAACCTAGAACAGCTTCTTTACGAAGCAGATCTAGGTCCACAGCTCGCAATGGAGATGGTGGACAAAGTGAAAGCATTTGCCCGCAAGCATCCCCATTTTACCTCCGAGGAGTGCATCGCTTTGATCCATGGAGAGCTCCTCTCGCTCTTCCCCCCTTCTCCTGTCTTATCAGAACACCGTCCCACCGTCATTCTTCTGGTCGGCGTGAATGGAAGCGGGAAAACCACCAGTTTAGCGAAGCTGGCGCACCACTTCCAATCGGAGGGGAAAAAGGTACTGATTGCTGCTGGGGATACGTTCCGGGCAGCCGCTATCGAGCAGTTGGAGATTTGGGCCCAAAAAGTGGGAGTACCCATCATCAAATCCCAACGACATGGCGATCCCTCTGGTCTGACCTTTGATGCCATAGCAGCTGGCATCGCCAGACAAATGGATATTGTCTTAATCGATACAGCAGGGCGTCTGCAAACCAAAACAGATCTGATGCAAGAGCTGGCCAAAGTGCATCGAGTCTGTCAAAAACAGCTCCCATCTGCTCCTCATGAAACATTTCTGGTGATCGATGCGACGATTGGGCAAAATGCGCTGGATCAAGCAAAAGCGTTCCATGCTGTAACGCCTCTCACGGGGATTATTTTGACCAAACTCGATGGTTCGGCCAAGGGGGGGATTGCGGTGGCGATACAAAAAGAGCTGCGCATTCCGATCCGCTACATCGGCACAGGCGAGGGTGAGGGTGATTTTGCTCCCTTCGACCCCAAATCCTACCTCGATGCTCTGTTGGAATAAATAACGACTGTGCCTACGCCCCAGCAGTCGGTGGGTCCCCCGAGGCACAGAGTGAGGCCCTTCGGGCCTTCAATGGATCAGTATTTCTCTATACAAAGCAAGCTGTGAAGACCCGAAGGGGCACAGCTCTAGATTATTCTGGTCAAAAAAAAACGAAGCTTGCAAAATAGAGCGCCACAACTTCAGTAAAAAAGTTGTTACTGTGTTCCTAAAACAAAGATAAAAAGGAGATTTATTATGGCCACAGCAGTAGAGTTGAATGGGAGAAGGCATGGTGGTCTGGCTCCTGTACCCGAGAAACCCATCATAGATGACCTTCAGCAGGCACTAGCATCTGTCCGACAAGACGGTCAGAATTACCGCAATGTGAGTGCACGTCTTCAGATTTGTCGAGAAGTAGCGCTCGCCACCGTTCAGACATCAGCTTTCATGCTACCTTATCTGCAACCACAGTTCTGGAATGATAGAGAAATTGTTCTGATTGCCGTGAGCGGATACCCCACCGTTTTGCACTGTGCTAGCACTGCTCTTAAAAATGATACGGAAATATTTCTCGGCGTTGTCCAAAAAAATCCTGATGTGGCAATGGATCATGCTACCCCACAAATGCGTAACAACAAGGAAATGATGTTGCGTGTCATGCATCTCCCTGATTTTGATTTTTTTGCAGTTTTGAGCGAGAGACTACAAAATGACAAAGATATGGCCATTATCGGTGTTGGACGCAATCCGCGAAATTTTCAAATAGTTAGTTCTAGGCTCCAAGATGACAACGATGTGGTCCTTACCGCTGCTCGCAGAGCGGGAGAGTGGGAGAGACAAGGGGATATCGGTTTGATTCAGCTAGTTTTGGGTTCAGCAAGCGCGCGCCTTCGACAAGATCCAGAAGTTCTTGCGGCAGCATACCATACATCGAGCACAGATGAGCCTTGTCATATTCTGTGACTGAGAAGGTACAGAGTAATGACCTTCAATGGAGCAGTGTTTCTCTGTACCAAGCAAGCTGTGAAGGCCCGAAGGGGCCAAATCTGCGCCCCGGGGGGGACCCACGAATGTGGGGCCGGGGCGTAGCCCGAGACTGGTTATGGCAAAGAGAAATCGCGCTGCATGAAGTGAGGAGCAGTACAAAAGTACCGCGAGGAACCAAGCGCGCCCCTAGGGGCCCCCGAAAGACGCTTCGTCTTTTGGGGATGGGGGTAGATCGCGCTTCTGCCGCAAACGCAGTTTGCGGTTTTGTGATCAGGGCGCGACCGGTTATCAAAGCCAGAACCAGTCCCCTGGGCTGCGGGGGCGGAACCCCGACTGTCTATATTCTCTACAATCATATACTTCTAAAATCGGTTTCCACACAATCGGCAATAAATTGAGGCAGTTGCAAAACTGCTTTGCCCGGAAAAATCGATGATTTTGAGGCCAGTTCCGAGTGGCAGCAAAGCTGCCACGGTTCATTTGACGAGGCCAACCCCTAG
>JACQAR010000042.1 GCA_016194825.1 Chlamydiia bacterium | reverse complement strand
GAGGCCAGTTCCGAGTGGCAGCAAAGCTGCCACGGTTCATTTGACGAGGCCAACCCCTAGTGGGTTGGGTGAGGAAAAGGAACGGCAATGGCCACAAAAGGGCGATTTTGCCGGGTAAATGAGTTTTGCAATTGGCTCAAATCTCCGATTTTTTCAAACAAAGCAGGTTATGCAAGAGGTCTAGTGAATCGTAGCGGTTTCGCCGACAAGGTTGATTTGCACCCAAACATCTTGCCCGCTGATAGTGACCAGCTCTTCGTGGCTCACCGTGCGTGGCCAATAGATTTTGCTTTTTTGGACCACCCATTCGAGCTTGTATTTTCCAGGCGTTACTTGGAAGTTCGCTCCACCGCGATACCCATTGACATCAGCTGGTTTCAGCGGGATATCTTGCCCATCGAAACGGGCAGAAACAACCGCAACTCCGCCGAGCTCAGGGCTGTTTTGTACGCTCAGTTGTACTTGGACGGTGCCTGGAGCGGGTTGTTTAGGACCGAGATAGGTGCTAGTTTGAGCAAAAAGAGAGCAGAGCATGAGCCACAGGTACATAACTGCAATAAATCAACCTCTCCTCTTTTTGTAAATAGTCTGTTGTTTCTAAATGAGAAAAAAGTTATTAACAACGGAAGGTGGTGCACATGAAAAAAACCGTCCTACTCCTGCTTCTTCCCATCTTCGCCTTTACGGTAGAGCAATTGCGGGTGTTACCTGTCAATCCCACGCCAGAGCCTGAAACGGTGGTTTTAGCTATGGCGATGCCGAAAGATAGCCAAATCTTTCGGAAAAACCCTGTTTACATCCAGTTTCGCATCGATGGCTATTCTTTAGGAGCTGGTTCCTCGCAATTTCCTCGCAGTCGAGAAATTGTTGCATCAGACATGGGACAGACCGTGCATATCATCATCGACAATATGTCTTATTTTCCCGTCAATAATCCAGCGATTGATCCCTTTGAAGAATCGGGATGGTACTACAACACCAGTTATAAATTTGAGCTTCCCTACGAGCTCAAAGAGGGGAAGCACGTTCTCCGCGCCTTTCCTGCTCGCGCCTATGGCGAGAGTCTCAAAGGAGATCAAACGTTTAAAACAGTGGTTTTTTACGTCGGCGACAAAAAGGACGATTGGTCCATCGACCTTGCCCAGCCCTTCATCACCTACAATGAGCCCAGTGAGCACTATCACTACACAGCAGATACCCCGATCCTACTCGATTTTTTGGTCAGCAATTGCGAGCTGACCCGTGATGGTTATAAAGTGAAACTCTCGGTGGATGGGAAGGTAAACCGCGTTATTACATCCTGGCCGCCCTATTCTATTTACGGCTTGCCGAAGGGGGCCCATACCATACGTCTGGAACTCTTGGATGCAAAAGACCAGTTAGTGAAAACCCCTTTTAATGATGTCGAGAGGAAAATTCAAGTCCATTGAGGTAATGCATGAGGTATTTTCTTAAAAGTCTCTTTTTCAGTTTTTTGAGCGTCTTTTTTGCCAACCACATTCTCCCTGGTATTGCTGTGGTGGACCCAACGAAGCTCCCTCATATAGGCGGCGATCTTCCTTTCGCGATTGCACTGGGCCTTCTCAATGCGCTCATCTATCCGTTCCTCAAAATGCTCGATTCTCATCTGTCCGCTGTACGGATTGGATTTGCAGCTATTTTGCTCAATTTCGTCGTCTATGCGCTGCTGAAAGTTGTGCCGATCGGCATTCAGATTTCTACTTGGCAAGGCTATTTAATTCCTGCTGCGCTTGTTACACTAGTCAGCTTTTTCATAAACTTTTACGAAATGCGCCACTACCGCAAGTGTTCACTGCCTAGTACTCCTAGCGGATCCTCTGAGCTGAAATTATAACAACCAATTTGGAGTCGGTTTGTAAAAGTAGCTTGCGGGTATTGACCAAAATCTTTATAGTGCATTTATATAAATTTTATTTTTCGAGGAGGCGTTATGGTGGTAGGTTGGCAAGCTTTGAGTGTTGTGGATTGTCCAGTGTGTTTGGAACAGAAGCCTGGTTTTTATCACGATGTGATGGGGCTTGAAGAAAAAAAGACTTCAGAGGTAGTAGAATCTGTGGTGGCTCTTGTAGCTCAACATGTTATATGTAGCGACTGTTTTTTCAAACAGGCAAAGCGCTGTTGTCCGGAGTGCAGACAAGCGTTTGGGCTGCCCGAGACCTTACCAACCGATTTAGTAGCTCTATTTTCTAAATCGCTTTCTCTGACCACGAGGCAATCTTCTCCTGAGATCGGTGCAAAGATCCATCAAACAATTGAGGATACACTTCCCAAGTATAAAGAAATATGGACCGGTCGCAATCCAGATTCCATACAGGAATTAAAAGATGGTGCCGGAGAGATGGTGTGGCAATCGGGTAACATGCAAATTAGGGTCACTACAAATGCTCAAGGCAAATACATTGGATTGTTGGTAGTAAAGGAGGGAAATGTCATGCAGGAAGCGGTCGGTACTTACGGCGATTCAACATCATGAACCTATCCCTATATTCTTAACTTTTGATTTTTGATGCATTTTTTTGCCAGATTTTGAAATGGCTTCGCAGGACATACTTGAAATGTAGACCAAGAAGCCATCTCAAAAGATGGCAAAAAGGCGCAAAAAGCAAACTTAACGAATATCGAGATAGGTTCATAGGAATACTCTGTAATTTGTCTTGAAAAATTTTGCTAATTTTTTTGCCATTTCTTTCCCAATAGATCTTTTTCCAGTTTCCATTTCAGAAATATGGTTTTGTTGCACTCCAATCGTTTCAGAAAGTTGTTCTTGCGTAATATTTTTCTTATAGCGGCAACCTTTTAGTATCACTCCTGGTTCAGAAAAACGGGAGATCTCTTTCTTAGCGACTTCTCTCCAAGGGATGCGCCTTTTTTTCCGTCTCTGAGTAGAATTTGTATAAATTTTCTCTTTTTTAATAAGGTGCGTTCTCGTGCGTACCGACATAAAAAATCTCGATTATTTTTACCTTTTTATCCTCTATTGCCCAACACACCACATAAGTGGGTCGGCCACTTACAATATGACAATGATAGGCACTTTCTGGTACTCCAGGCCCTTTTTTTAAGGGACTATAATGAGACCACTCTTTCCGACAAGGTCCTGCAACCTCCATTTCTTTAGCTAATAAATCCAACTGTATTTTGACTTTATGAGGCAGCTTGCGGGCGCTTTTTTTAGCTTTATGGGAATAATAAACCTCCCAAGGAGGTGGCTTTAGGCTCATCGCATGTCAATATTGAGATATATTATATCCCGATTTTTGGGATATTGTCAAGCTCAAACACATACGCCAAATTCTTCCTCTGCCCCCACGCTTCTAAAAACGGCCGGAGAGGGTAATGGGCCTGTGTTGCCTCATCGGTTTTGTAGGCGGGGTCAATGCAGAGAACCCCTTTTTCAGGGCAGTAGCCTGTGACGCAGAGAAGATGCCCCTCAGAATAAGGGAGAAGAGCTCCTGGTAGCTCTCCTTTCACACTCACCACGACGGGCAGTCGTTTGAGTAAATAACGATGCAATGCTTCAAAATGAGCTAGTCTCGTCACATAGCACCGATATGCACCGCCCAGAGCGCAGTACGCCTCTGCTGTATTGAGCACCCAATTGCCATAGATATCAAAACCGCTGTCGTGCACTTTTTGCGCAAAGAGCAGGGGGTCGAGCTTTTGTTTGGTGAGTCGCTCTATCGCGTTTACAACCGATGTGGGAGAACAGAGGCGATGCGCATGGGGATGGGGGAGAGCGATCTGCGAGCGGCCAAAACCTGGCAGGGTCACTAGAGAGAGGGGAGAGCTGGGCATCTGCAAGCCAAACTGGGAGAGTTGTGATAAGCAAGGGATCATTTTCAGATCTGTAGAGAGATTTTTTCCCTCCACGCGGACGCGCAGGCCGTCTGCTAGTCCCTGTTTAGGGTGGGCCGTGTCTTGGAAAGTATAGGCAGTAGGACTGTCGCTCTGGAAGGTGCGCTGTCCTGTAGCGCCCCATTCGGCATAGAGGAGCCAATCTGACCAGCCTGCAGGAGTATGGAGGCTGAGCCAGAACCTCCACTGCTCTTCTGGCCGCATGCTATTCCAAGAGAGGATGCATTCATCAAAAGGGTGGGTCGGATAGTATTCTACAAGCATTTCTTTGCCTGCTCACTTCTCTGTAGGCACTGAACTCTTTTTCTCGACGGCGGAGGCGCCTAACAAGTAAGTCACCAAGCCAATGAAGTAGAATAGGCCAGCTGGGCCTAAAAGATCCATCGCAAAGGCGCCGATGAGCGGTCCTGCAATGGCGCCCGCAGCATAGCAGAGGACAAAGCCTCCTGTTGCAGAGACGATTTGCTCTTGCGGCACTTTTTCACAAAGATAGGCCATGCTGAGAGGATAGATAGTAAAAGTAAAGCCCCCAAAAAACCACATCATGGCAAAGAGTAACACCTGAGATACAGAGCCAACGAGCGCAATCGCAATCGAAAAGGCACTGGCTGCCATACAGGCCCATTGCAGCACGCGGCGACGCGCTCCTTTATCGGACCAGCGCCCCATGGGCCATTGCAAACTCAGCCCGCCAAAAATGAGAATCGCCATCAAAAGCCCCAGCTCAAACATCATGAGCCCCTCTGTCAGAGCATAGACGGGAACGAGGCTATAGGTAGCCCCCAAAACCATCCCCGACACTATCCCCCCCCAAAATCCGACGGGAGATGCTCGAAATAAATCGATCAGCCGCATAGGGACGGCATTGCTCTGTGGGGCGGGAGCTGATTGTTTGGCTCGCCGAATCGGTAGAATAGACCCTAAAAGCAGCGAAGAGGTGATGAAGAAGGGAGCGGAAGACTCAATAGGAGCAAAGTTGATGACAAATTGACCGAGAGAAAGAGCTAAATAGAACACAGCCAAATAGATCGAGAGAGCACCTCCTCGGTTTTCTGCAGTGCTCTGTAGCAAAAACCAGCTCTCCACCACAATGAAAATCCCTGCCAAACAGACTCCGCACAGTAGGCGCAAAACAGACCAATACAAGGGGTCAATCCAAAAAGAATGGGCAAAAATGAGAGCTGCGGAGGTCGCGCTAAAGACGGTAAACGCCCAAATGTGCCCTACCCGGTTGATCCAACGACCCAATAGAAGCGACCCCAACAATACCCCTCCGTAAAGAGCCGCTGAGACGATCCCAATGGTATCCGCCCTATATCCCTGAATATCAAGCCTTACCGACACATAGGTGTTAAAAAACCCGCATGCAATATTCATGAAGACGAGGCTGAGGAGGGGGGCAAGGAGCGTCCGGACCAGTACGATCATATACCCCTTATTCTGCACAAAAAACCATTTATTATAAATATTCATTGAATTACAATTAGATTTGTTCTAATAATAACATTAGACTGGTAGGTTAGTTATGGTTAATAAGATATTTGAATTGTTAGATTTTCAAGGTGCCTTAGATAATCTCGCCACAATTGCGGCGATCAATCTTGAATCGCCCCCTCCTTTAGGGGTGATGAAGCGCTACCGGATTGTGACTTCAGAAGAGGCGCTCTCTGAAGGAGCGGTGCAGTGGCTTTCTGGGGAAGGACCCGAGATCATCCTCGAGATTTTGGACAAGAGTTACCAGACCATTTTGGAAGAATTTTACAAACTCGCAGAAACAGAAGATTGGGAAGAGCATCGGAAAAGGGCGGCCGCTGCCATGACGCTTGTCGGAGAGTCGGCCAAAATCTTGAACCGGTATTTTGCCTATCGGTTAGATAAACCTCTCGATCTTAAGATTGAAGAGCGAGCCTCTTACAAGGAGCTCCAGGCCTTTTATCATGAAAAATTCCCGTCTGAAATGGAAGGGTATGTTCCGACGACCGGCATTGCCTTCAAAGACTTTGAGTCGGTGCGGCGCGATACAGAGTATGAACTTTTCTATATCCGTAACGAAGAGGGAGAACCCTACTTCGATGCGGAAATGCTGCGCAATATCAAGCTCACCGTCGATTTCCAGTCGCAGGCCGAGACATTTGAAGAAGACCCACTTTTGAAAGTGCGCGCCATGCAAGACCGCGACCTACACGCCGCAGCAGGTCAAATCTTACTCGCCTGTGAAGCGCAGATCGCCGATTTTTTCCGCATCTATAAAAAAGTCCAAGATAATGATCTCGCCCGTCACTTGAGTCTCGCCATCATTGCGCTTTTTCTCACGAACAACCCTCGCTACCTCATCCAAAACACATCGGGCAAAAGCTGCATCAACTATTACCAAGACTTTTTGCAATTCTTGCGCTCCACCATGCAAACGGCCGAATACCAAAAACTGATCGCTTATCCACCTGAAAAAAGCCAAAAGCTGATTGTCTCTTTACTTTCTCTCGCGCACGCTTTATGCCGCGCATTCTTCGTCCGTTCCAGTTCCATCAAGCAAGAGGCGATTGGCCTGATCCACCGCTCGATGCGCAAAGGAGAGGAGCTCTCGAAGAAAAAACTCAAAGGGGACACGATCTGGAACCAATTCCAGATCGATGATGAAAAACTCCGCTCCCTATTGAGCCAATTTCCCAACGGACCTCTCTTCAAGATTCTCGATCTCATCCGCGTGGAGCAGGAAGAAGATGTGCACATTACCTATGACCCCATCGGTCAGGAAAATTTTCCTTCAAAACTCTTTAGCGTAACGCTCAAATCGCACAAACTCGATGTGCTCCGCCTTCCTTCTCCCACACGCCAAGCCTTCATCCATAAAGCAGAGATCATCGATGAATTCCGCGGCTTTTTGCGCTCGATTGGAGGCGAAAGACGCCTTCTGCTCGTCAATTTACAAGACCGCGATTCGTGGAAAGAAGGAGTGCGCTGCCGCATCTTGGAAAGTCTGCAGAAACGCGTCGAGTTTGCCAGCCAACTGTCTGTGTTGACCTTGCCGAAAGATACCGATTTTTATCACCAGAAGGGGATCTATCTCGAGAATGATTCGACCCTTGATTTTATCCAAGCCTTCCAAAAGCAGCTCTCCCATCCTGAAGAGAGCGGCTTTTTCTTGCCTCAGTTTGCCGCAGGGCTCGATTGGAAGAAATTCCTCCACGCGATCCACCGCGCCTACTTCCATGAAAAGACGGAGCTGTCCCGAGAAAACCGGCAAGATTTCATCGAGATCGCCTACCAGTGGATCATCGTGAAAGCGGTGCAAGAATTTCGCGCAGACATGGTGAGCTTCACCTGCAAAGACGCAATCGATACAGGAAGCGCAGAATCGGCGCTCTTCTTTGGCTTTTTGCAGCTTCTGTCGGGCGATTTTAGCAGCAAAGAGACCCAAGATCATCTCCGCTATCTCTTCTATGCGCCCGCGCTTTTTATTCGCGAACGGGCGATCGATGCAGAGCGGCTCAACCGCTCGCTCTCTTGCCTAGAAAAATGCGACACTGAGCTCGCAGAACGGGGCAAAGTCATCCTCAAAGAAATGGGAGAATTCTGTAGCGACATCGGTGCTATTCAGATCTCGTTGTAGTGCCTCTCTCTTGCGTCTAAAAGATCATTTAGCTATCTCTTACAGATAAACGAATGCAGATTCAAAAGAGATAGGATGAAAAAGACCATCGTAAGCTTGGCGCTGTTAGTCAGCCACTTTTTGACAGCAGAAGACATCATTGGGATTATTGGGGGAGAAAACATTAATACGAATACGGCATATGCAGCTTTTATCAGTGCCGATGGGACTGCGACGGAACTGACAGGGACGGGCTTTCCTCAGAGTATTGGTACGATCACTGCAGTAGCCGGTGCTAGCGCAGGGAAAGCCATTATTGCAGGTGAAAATAACAGCCTACACAATTATGCAGCGTTTGTCTCTTCCAATGGCACTCTGACCCAAATTTCCGGCAGTGCTTTGCCTTCTACTGTGACTCTTGCTGCTGTTGCGATCAATGCAGGTGGCGAGGCCCTCATAGCGGGATCCAATAATACAGGAGCGGTCCCTGCGTATGCGGCACTTGTCTCTTCGAATGGGACGATTACGTCGCTTTCCGGAGGAGCAGGCTTTCCTTCTACCACGGGCACTATAGAGAGCGTAGCGATCAATGCATCTGGGTATGGCATCATGGGAGGTAATGGTGCTGCAACTGCCGGGTACGCCTCTCTCATATCCCCTAATGGAACCTTGCAGCAGCTTTTGGGAGGGGGATTTCCTTCCACATCAGGGACCATCTTCAGCGTCGCAATCAACTCTTCTGGCAAGGGACTCATTGGAGGAAATGATAATACTGGCGCTCAGCCTGCCTATGCAGCTGTAGTGGACCCGGATGGCACTCTCCATCCGCTTTCAGGAGGGGGATTTCCTACAAGCGGTGGAGCAGCAATCCTCACCGTAGCGCTGAATGATTCTGGAGTTGGGTTGATTGGAGGGCAGGGGACGGGAGGCGGGAGCTATGCTGCTCGTGTTCACTCAGATAACACCCTGACACAACTGACCGGAGCCGGATTGTCTGGTGTGGGAGATGTCACTGCTATTGCGATCAATGCCTCAGGAGCAGGCATTCTGGGAGCAAATTTTGGCTACGCTGCGTTCATTTCTCCTAATGATACCTTAACCCAAATTTCCGTTCCTGTTGGGCTTGCTACAAATAGCGTTGCAATCACAGATGCGGGCGTTGGCCTGATCGGAGGACAGGTAATGGCCTTTACTGCTTATGCTGCTGTTGTTGCACCCAATGGTTCTGTGACGCTCATTTCAGGAGGGAACTTCCCTCCCTTCGAGGGAGTGATCAATAGCGTATCCACGATCCTTATGAGTGCAGCTGCTACCACTCCCACATCGATTGGCCCCTATTCGGCAGCGAGCAACACCCAGCTGGCGGCCTCTTATGCTTTGACGGCCCATCTGCGCATGAAAAACACGGGCGTGGCTAACCCCACTCCAGAAGTCGCCCTCTTAGCCGACGCAACTGACTCGAAGAGGCAGCTCCCCACTTCTCTGCCATCTCAGCAAAAACCCTATACGGTGTGGATGGAGCCATTTGGCGATTATGTGCATCAAAGTGCCAGCGGCTCGATTCCTGCTACCGCCAACACCATCGGCGGTGGGCTCATCGGCTTTGATTGCCGCATCCGCAGCGCCATCCTCGGCGCTGCCGCAGGCTATGCTTTCAACTACCTCCACTACGGACAATCTCTGGGCCACGGCAATCTCCAAGAAGAGATGGCCTGCCTCTACACGGCCTACCAGCGCCCCTATTTTTATATGAACGCCGTTGTTTGGGGTGGCATTTATCAAATGCACAACGTCCGCCACAGCCTATTCGGTCTTGCCACCTCCAAAGCACACCTTTGGGGCTGGCTCTTATCGCCCCATCTTGAGATTGGCTCTCCGATTTCTCCCACACGCCATCCCTGGTGCACCTTTGAGCCGTTTGCACAGGCCGATTGGGTCAACAACTGGCAAAAAGCATTCACAGAAAAAGGAGCTTCCGGCTTAAATGTCAAGATGGATGGTCAATACAACTCGCTGCTCCGCTCTGAAGCAGGTTTACGCGTCTACCAATCCCTGAACTATGCTTGGGGTAAGGTGCTCTTGGAGGAAAAGGCCAGCTACGTGAACCTCGCTCCGTTCCACGTCCATACAGCGACTACCGCATTTGTGGGCTCAGCGTCTACCTTTCCGGTGGCGATCGCCTCTACCAAGGTTCAGAACTTGGGAGGCACCGAATTTAGACTCGCCTTTTTGCCGGCGAATTGTAAGATGCCGTATGGTGTGCTGAGCTTCCAGGGAGACTTCGGGTCTTCTTACCAATCCTACTTCGGTAGCGTTGAGCTAGGCAAAAACTTCTGATCCGAAACTACAAGCAGTTTCTAAAAATCATCAAAAAAATCTCCGATTTTTTCAAACAAAGCAGGTTATGCAAGAGGTCTAATACGCACTCTTTTGAGTCGGGAAGTCAGCCCAGACACGATTTGGATGGAGGATTTGGGGATCTGGAGATGGTCGGCTAAACAGGCAATGAGTTCTTCATTGGCTTGCCCTTTCTCCGGAGGTGCGTGCAGACGCACCTTGAGGACATCTCCCTGCCAGCCAATCACAGCGCTTTTCGCCGCATTGGGAATGACTTTGACTTGGATTGTGCAAGGGCGCTTTATGTCCATAACATTTGAATAGGGAGTGCCCAGAGATGATCAGATAATTGCTCGATTCGATTTCCTAAGTGCAGAATCACGCCTCGCTTGAAGTGCTTGGGATTGAGTTCTTGCAGATGCTTTAATCCTTTCCAATCGTCAGTATCGAGTTGTCTGCTGCTTTTGATCTCAATACCTACCATCGTTTTATCAGGTTTTTCTAAGACTAAATCGACTTCAAAATCACCATTGCGAAAATGGTACATTTCAAAGGGAAAAGAAGACCAACTCTTTTGTTTTAGTATTTCCGAAAAAACAAAACTCTCTAGAAAATGGCCAAATAATCGTGGATCTTCTTGCAATCGAGGCGCATCAATCCCGATGAGTTGACTCAAAATGGCTGTGTCACAGACGTGGATCTTGGGCGATTTTGTGAACCGTTTTCCTAAATTGGTGTACCATGCTGGCAATAAAAAGACGAAGTAGAGTGTCTCTAGAAGGCGCATATAGCGGTGCAAAGTGGTCTGGACCATGTCTAAGGATCTAGCAATATCAGCATGATTCAGAAGTTGGGCCGAGCGAGTGGCTAAAAGATGAAACAACCGAGGAAAATCACGCAGCCCTGCTACATTGGCAATGTCGCGCACATCTCGCTCCATAATCGTCTGTAAATAAGAACGGACCCAACGATTCACATCTACCAAATCTTGCAAAGGTTGTACTGTAGGAAACCCCCCTTTCAAAACTATCTGATGCAAAGCAGCAACGGGAAGAGCCTCTATTTCTTGTGCTGGATGCCATCCTTCTCCAAAAAGAGAGGACAGGAAGGTTTCTCGCAGTTGATGCAGTTCTCCCTGAGAAAATGGATAGAGGTTTACGATTCCCATTCTTCCAGCCAAAGAATCGCTCAACCGAGGAAGCAGAAGAGGGTTCGCAGATCCGGTCAGCAGGTATCTCCCTGGCTTGCGATTCTGATCGACATCTTGCTTAATGGGGAGAAAAATTTCAGGAACCCGCTGGACTTCATCAATCACCACAGGTTTAGGTAGGGATTGCAGCCAGCCCGAGGGGTCTCTCTTGGCGTTCGATAGGGTGAATTCATCATCAAAGGTGTACAGGGGAATGGACGAGTGTTCGGTGATGGATTGAATGAGGGTGGTTTTTCCTGTCTGCCTGGCCCCTGTAAGTAGGACGACAGGCATGAGTTTTAGGTAGGCCTGCAATTCTGGGACTATATTCCGTTTTAGCATCTGTTGCAGATTCTAATACTTGCTGTTAGAATTTGCAACACATAAGAGAAAATGCTTATTTTCAAGGCTTTACATCTTCATTGAGATTCTCGTTATAGAGGCGCAGCGCTCCGCTGAGCGCCTCCACTTGCCGCATCAGGGTGGCGAATTGTTTTTTGAAGTCCGAGTTCTGGACAATTTGTTCTCGCTCATTTTCATCGGCGGCTTTGTCTAAGAGCTCCGTCAGCCGGCCGAGAGAAGCGTTCATCGTATCCATCTCGGTTTCAAAATACTCTCTGAACTCTTTGGGACTCGTGAGCGTTTTGAGAATATTGGCCCTCTTCGTGCGGCTCCGCTGCCATTTTTTGTCATACTGGAAGAGCAGGCCATAATGGTTGATGTCGTGCATCATCGTTTCTGCTTTGCTCAAGAGCGAAGAGAGGCGTAAGTAGAAATCTTCTTTGCCGATGAATTGCCCCAGAGTGCCACTGCCGGTCGCGATGTCGCGAGTGATTTGGTTGGCGTTGCGGAGCATTTCAGCGCCATCGGTGTTGAAAGTCTCGGCCGCACCGCGCAAATTGTCGGTTAAAAGGCTTGCTTTCTCAATGAACTCATTGAAAAGATCGGTCGACTGGTGGAGGTTGGGCAAAATCTTTTCTTGCTCAAAAACTGCCAGTGTAGAGTCAACGCGGGCAAGCGCATTATGAAGAGAAGAAATGGTATCCGTCAGCGGCTTTTCATTGCCTTTGAACCATTGGTTGAACTCGGCCAGTGTTCCTTCGAGTTTGTTTGCGGTTTTGGAGATCTGGTTGAAGGTATTTTCTAATGGATCGATCGAGTTGGCGATCAGGATTTCATTGGTAATGGGTTTCGCGATCTTTCCAGAGTGCGCCGCTTTGGGGAGAATGGCGATCGATTTTTCTCCCATGAGTCCGGTGCTGCGGATGGCGATCTCATCGCTATCAAACACGCGGACACTGGAGTCGAGCTTGAGGGTGAGAAGATAGCAGAAGATCCGGCCTGTCTCGTCAAAGTGCTCAAAGCGGGCGTCAGGGATTTCCTGGATGCTGATCACTTCGCCGACAGGTCTACCGGCATAACTCACTCGGGTGCCGTCAGAGATGCCAGCAATGTTGGCGAAACGCACTTTGAGGATCCGTTTTCCGTCGCCTACTTTGGGGTCGAGGAAGAGCACGATCGATACCAAAATGAGAACAGCACCCATTACAAAGAGGCCAATCAACATGTTTTTCATTGAAGGTTTCAAGCTTTCCTCGTCTCTTTTAAAAACTGGATCAGGGGGTCGTCAATCTGTAAAAATGTCTCTGGCTCTCCGATATGGGCCAATTTGCCATCTTGATGAAGCGCGAGTCGATCTGCAATGAAAAGAGCAGAATTTGGGTCATGGGTGACGACAATGCTGGTTCCTTTCAAATCTTTTTGGGTTTGCACAATGAGCTCATTGATCTGCTGTGCGGTGATCGGATCTAGACCGGTCGTGGGCTCGTCATAAAGGCGGATAGTGGGGCGATAGACGATCAGGCGGGCCAGCGCTGCTCTTTTTTTCATTCCCCCAGAGAGATCCGAGGGCAGTTTTTTTTCTGTGCCAGTAAGGCCTACCTGAGAGAGCGCTTCTTGGACCCGATCTTCAATCTCGCTCTGAGCAATGGGAGCGCCTGTGAGTGGATCGCCATGCTGTTTGAGGTAAAAGGCGGTGTTTTCCCCAATTGTCATGGAGTCGAAGAGCGCAGAGCCCTGAAATAACATCCCCATATGCTTTACCGTAGAGTAAATCTCACTCTTTTTGCAACGGGTGATTTCAACGCCATCGATTTCCACGGTTCCTCGATCTGGCTGTTCAATCCCAATGATGTGGCGTAATAGGACGCTTTTCCCGACGCCCGATCGCCCCAAGATCACGAGGATTTCTTCATCAATCGTCTCGAGATTGAGCCCCTTGAGCACATCGATCGAGCCATATTTTTTCCAGAGATTGGATACTTTAATCACCATAGAAATCTCCGGATCATATTCATCCCCATGGTGAGAAGAAAATCAGCCACCAAGATCAGCACATAGCTTGTGACTACACACTGTGTTGTCGCTTGTCCTACGCCAGCCGCTCCTCCTGAGGTGCGCATGCCGCGGTAGCAGCACACAGTAACGAGAAGTGCGCCAAAAATAAACGACTTGATGCAGCCGGTGATGACATCAAAATAGGTGATATGCAGATGCATGGGGTCAAAATAAGCAATCGGAGTCATATGAAACAAAGTCACGGCGATCAGATACCCCCCAAAAATGCCCATCAAGATGCTGAAGATGGTCAATAGCGGGATCATGAAGAGTCCGGCGATGAAGCGGGGAGCGACGAGATAGGCGTGTGGATGGATGGCCATTGAATGGAGCGCATCGATCTGTTCGGTCACTTTCATCGAACCGAGCTCAGCACACATCGCAGCGCCCACTCTTCCTGTCACCATGAACGCGGTCAAAATCGGCCCCAGCTCGGTGATCATCGCCTTAGCGACCAGTACTCCTGTCACTCCCGCCATTCCCTTTTCTCCGAGTTGGTAAAAGGATTGGGCTGCGAGGACAAAGCCGGTGGTAAAACCGGTGATGGCCACCACTGCGAGTGACATAACGCCGATATAGTAGAGCTGATCGCGGATCAGCGACCAGGAAGGGGGGTGTTTGCCAATGGAGACGAAGACATCGACGACCAACGATACATAATCGCCAATTGTTTCGAGAATCGCGCATGTTTTTTTGCGCACAGCTTCGATCATACCGTCCCCTGCATTTTCCACATTGTATGCAGGGGAATAAGAGGCTGTCTACGATTTTTGCAACGTCCTAAAAATCAACCAGATGCCGCTGCTTGCCGCCTTGCAGAAGCTGCTGTTTGTTCCAGCTTTTCAATCATTTGCATCAGAGTTTGCGTGGAGTCTTTATTGGCATTCAATTGGAACTCGGTTTGGCACATGCTCAATTCGGCGTCTTTCATTGTTTTTGCAGCCATTTTTTGATTGGACAAAAAGCCGCTTACACTCTGTGTGCCTTGTTCTCCGATCCAGCGGATCGTATTTCTATCGGCTGCAGGGAATGCGAATTGTGCGATCTGACACGCAAAGCCAGCCACAGCGGACCAAAACGAAATTTTTCCCACTCCTGCCTGGTCTGCTGCTGATCCCGCGCTCAACTGTCGGATTTGTTTCTTGGTGAAGGCAGTGCTGTCATGCTTCAGCTGCATCGTCGGAATGTTTTGGAGAGAGGTCCGCATGTGACGTCTTCTCAATAGCTCTATGTAGTTTGTCGTAGGTCGTAATTTGTCTTGTTCTAGCTCGTCGATTTCATCGACGGGAGCAGCTGTTGCAGCCCCTGTTGTCTCAATGGGTAGTAACTCCATAATTATCCTTCCGCGGCTTGGCCGCAACTTGTAATGCCTGATTTAATTTTATCTGCAGCAGACTGAAGCAGTTCTACTGCTCGGTTATCATGATACCCTAGGTCTTGGAGATCTTGGTAGAGGAACTCCACTATATCCTCGAGCGCTTTTTTTTTCTGCTGCGCTTCGCCGATTTCTTTTTGTAGTTTGCCCTCTTTAAGCCGAGCTCCAGCTCCCATCAGGCTTGTTCCTACCTGTATCCCTTCGCCGATTTTGCCGGTGAGGGTGCCGCTTGCTGCTTGGAATGCACCTGCGCTATAGCCCCAAATACCGCCCGCTAAGGAAAGAGCCATCGGGATGAAGAACATCAGCTTCTCGATCCGCTCTACGAGTTTTTCTTGCTTTTCAGCCGCAACACCATACCAATCTACGACTTTTCTGTACAAGTCTAAATTGAGTGCAACTGTATTTGCAATTGTGGTTGCCCCGCCAACGACTAACAAAACGCCCGGAGCGACATTGCCTGTGGCAATACAAGCGATGCCTAAGAAGACGGAGCATGCAGAGGCGAGATAATGGAGGAAGTTCGATAAGATGCCCCAATTTTTGCGCGATTTTTCTTGCTCAATGATTTGTCGGATCGGAGCCTCTTTTTCGAGGTTGCGCTTATCAATTTCGGCGAGAATGATCTGGGCGTCTGTATCATGAAGCTGCGCCTGCTCTGTAACACTGGCTTCTATTTTGCCATAGACACGAAGAGGAGCGAGATTTGGATGTTCGAGTCTCGGACGGGAAGGGGTAAAGTCGATGCTTTCCGTTTTTGCTGGTGCGGGTGCGAATGTATCCAAAATCGGAGCACGTGAGGGGAGTGGGGCTGCTAACTCGGAGGCTTTATGAAGTCGTTCTATTTCTTCAAAATCGATCGGATCGGCACCGACTGCTTCTACAGAAGCCATTGTTCCCTCAGGAGTGCAATTTTTTCTCGGAGTGGTTCATTCGGCGTGCGCTGCTCTGCTTGCTGCAGAGCTAGTGCGGCATCTTCTTTATTTTGCAAAGACAAGTAACATTCTGCAGCATGAAAATGGGGGTATGGATCGGTCGTTTGCAAAATCGAGGCCACGGCCCATGCTTGCAAGGCATCGAGGTAGCTGCGGCTTTCTTGCAAAGAGGCAGCCAAGCCAAACCAAAACTTCCCCTCCAGAGGGTGTTGGTAGCAGAGAAGCCGGAACGATTCGGTGGCATCCGCCAACCGTCCCGCCTCATATTGGGCAAACGCATCTGCGTAAATCAGTTCGCCGTTCATCCGTTGACTCGTTGGTTGCGAGTGAAGGTAGAACCAGCTCGACTCTGTTCCCGATTCATCATTTTACAGCTTTCTAAAAGCGCCATCAAATCGTTGGTTTTGTTGTTCATTTTTGACAGAATCATACTTTGGTTGGTCCGCTGTTTGTCCATTTGTGTGCTGATGAGCGCTTTGAGTTCCGTAATGCGCTCTTTAGAGACTTTTTTCATGTTCTCATCTTTCCAAAGATCGATTCCCTGCTCTTTGAGTTTTTGGAGCAGCGCTTTTATTTTGTCGGTAAACTCCACATTGTCTTTTCCGTGATAGGCGTTGAATTCGGCGGTGAGGGCCATCATTTCGTCAATCCGCTTCCCATAGAGATCGGCTTTGGCTTCCAGAGAAAGCACTTTCTCTGTGGCCAGTTGCTCTGATTTTTGGATCATATCCATCAAAGAAGGCGTCAGGCTTGGAAAACTGAACTGCACGGCTTCGCTGACTTTGTCAGCGACAGCAGGAGGGGGAGTGATCTCGTCCGTTTCCAAGCGCTGTTTTTTGCTGGGCTGCTCTATCTCTTCCAGGGCCTCGGTTGTAACCTGCGTGATTTCATCAGTCCGCAGTCGCTTTTTCACCGGAACCTCAACTTCCATCGGTTGTTCGGCTCTTTCTACTTCTTCGAGAGTAACATCTGTGATTGAGGACATGGTGACTCCTTGTAATTGGATCACTATTGTAAAAACTAGAAATTTTATGCGCTAGACGAAGAATTTTTTGAATCGCAAAAAGCGTTGTGTTACTGTAGACAAAGGAGGCCTATTTATGAACCTATCCCGATATTCGTTAAGTTTGCTTTTTGCGCCTTTTTTGCCATCTTTTGAGATGGCTTCTTGGCCTACATTTCAAGTATGTCCTGCGAAGCCATCTCAAAATCTGACAAAAAAATGCATCAAAAATCAAAAATTAAGAATATCGGGATAGGTTCATGACGAAAAAAAATGTAGCGCAGAAGTTAATTGCATCTCATTTGCTCAGCGGGCAAATGGTTCCTGGAGAAGAAATTGGACTGAAAGTCGATCAGACGCTCACGCAAGACGCAACCGGCACGATGGTGATGCTGGAGTTGGATGCGATGGGAATCAAACGAGTGAAAACGGAAGTATCTGCGCAATATGTCGATCATAATTTGGTGCAAAACGATTTCAAAAACGCCGACGATCACATCTTTTTGCAGACCTCTGCCGCTAAATATGGGATTTGGTTTAGTCCGCCTGGCAACGGTGTGAGCCATCCCGTGCACATGGAGCGCTTCGGCATCCCCGGCAAGCTGATGATCGGCTCTGACAGCCATACCTGTGCAGCAGGTTCGATGGGCATGTTGGCAATAGGCTCAGGAGGTCTAGAAGTGGCCCTCGCCATGGTCGGGCAACCTTTTTATGTAAAAATGCCGCAGATCATGGGCGTGAAGCTCACTGGAAAGCTCCCGGAGTGGGTAAGTGCCAAAGATGTCATTTTGGAAATGCTCCGTCGCCACGATGTCGCAGGAGGAGTGGGCAAAATCATTGAGTACTATGGGCCTGGTGTCGAGACGCTCACCGCTATGGATCGTCATGTGATCGCCAACATGGGCGCAGAACTCGGCGCGACAACGAGCGTTTTTCCCTCGGATCACCAGACGCAGGCATTCCTCAAGCAACAAAAGCGAGAAAAAGATTGGAAAGAGATTGTGGCCGATCCGGGAGCGAGCTACGATTTGCTCGATGAGATCGATCTAGCAAAGCTCGAGCCGCTGATTGCGTGTCCGAGCAGTCCTGGTAATGTCGTCCCAGTGCGGGAAGTGGCGGGCCGCGAAGTATTTCAGGTCATGATCGGCTCTTCTGCCAATCCGGGCCTCCGCGACTTTGTCATTCCTGCTCTCATCTTGGAAAACCGAAGGATCCATCCCCGCATTTCCCTCGATATCAATCCGTCTTCGAGACAGATTTTGGAAAATCTCACGGAAAAAGGACATCTGATGCTTCTCATCCGTGGGGGCGCTCGCATCCACCAAGCAGGGTGCAACGGTTGCATCGGGATGGGGCAAGCACCGGCAACAGATAAGATTTCACTCCGCACAGTTCCCCGTAATTTCCCAGGGCGCTCTGGCACGAAAGAAGACAAAGTCTATCTCTGTAGCCCAGAAACAGCCATCGCCTCCGCCATCACGGGCGTGATCACTGACCCGCGCGATCTCCAGAAGAAATTAGGAGTCAAGTATCCGCGCTACCAAGAACCGATGGATCTGTTGATCAATACCGATATGGTGTATGCGCCGCCAAAAGAGGGAGGGCATGTCGAAGTGATCCGAGGGCCGAATATTCAGCCGCTGCCGAAATTTGAGCCTTTGAAAAAACAGCTAGAAGGTCCCGTTTTGCTCAAACTCGAAAACAATATCTCGACAGATGAAATTTCCCCAGCAGGCTCGAAAGTCCTCCCTTTCCGAAGCAATATCCCAGAAATTAGCAAGTTTACCTTCTCGGTTGTCGATGATGGCTTTTATAACCGAGCCATCAAGCACCAAAAAACAGGCTCTTTCATCGTCGCTGGCGCCAACTACGGTCAAGGCTCGAGCCGCGAACACGCGGCGCTTGCACCGAGCTACCTCGGTATCAAAGCGGTCTTGGCGAAAAGCTATGCACGGATCCACCGAAGCAATTTGGTCAATTTTGGGATCTTACCTCTCGTCTTTGCGAATGAAAAGGATTGGAAATCAATTGAGCGCGATGATATTTTATCGATCGATGACATTTCCGAGACCGTCAAAAAGGGAGCCGATTTCAAAGTCATGAATAAAACCAAAAATATGACCATTGCGATGAAATGCCCTCTGACCCCTCATGAGAAAGAGATTTTATTGGCAGGCGGTTTGATCAACTACATGATCCAGCAACACAAAGCATGAGCATCTAGCTGGAATAATTTTCTCTATGAGAACGATGTTAGATTTCATCAGCGCAGAGCCGCGAAGCGCGGAAGCAGAGACTAGAGAGTACGCAGAGAAAAAACGACAGATTCATTTTTTCTCTCTGCGTGCTCAGCGCCTCTGCAACGCGCGTTTTGCGCGCTCTGCGCTGATGAAATTCAGAAGTTTACATTTTCAAATACTTTCTAAGATAGGGGCTCTAGGCACGGCCTATGCCAGCATGTTGTGCGCCGCTTATGAAGGGCCCCCTCCCGATACTGTCTCTTTTGCGATGGGGGCCTTTGATTTCTACCGAGACCGACACCGCACGTGGGAATTTGATTTCGAATACAAGTTTTTTCCCAATTGGATCCATTCTCCTATTTTCGAGGTGAGGCCTGTTTTTGGCATCATGATGACAGCGCAGGGCGCTGGCTATCTCTCAGGCGGGCTAGACTTTGATTTTGTCTTCGATAAACACTTTGTGCTCGCTCCTGGTTTTTCTGCCTGCTTCTACTGGCATGGACACGGCAAAAATCTCGGCTTTCCCTTGGAGTTTCGCACGGGCATCGAAGTGGGGTACCAATTTGATGATTACCGGCGCCTTGGCCTCCACTTTTATCACCTCTCCAATGCAGGGCTGGGGGACCGTAATCCAGGCGAAGAGTCTTTAGTGTTTTATTATGAAATCCCTGTAATTAGCGGATTTCCTTTCTTTGGTTCCAGAAATTAATTATAATTGATTTTTATAGCTAATTTTATTAAATATAAGATTGTGAGCCAAGAAATTCCATTCGAGCCATTTCCGTTCCTCAATGACCCGCACCAGCAGACCTTCTTCAATTCGTTCTTTAATTTTTTATTCGAACCCGCTTCAGATCAAAAGGTTATCCCACTTCCCGATGGAGATCGACTTTCGGTACACATCACCACACCGCGCGATTGGAAGCCGACCGATCTCACCGTCGTCCTGCTCCATGGCCTTTGCGGTTCCCATAAATCGCCCAATCTGGTTCGGATGGCGCGTCGTCTTGAGCCGAGGAATATCCGAGCGGTCCGGATCAACATGCGGGGGTGTGGTACGGGGCGAGGACTAGCCAAGCATGTCTACCATAGCGGCCGCAGTGAAGATGTCTTTGAAGTGCTCAAAGCGCTCAAGACAGAGCATCCCGATTCTCCTATAGTGCTCATTGGTTTTTCTCTGGGAGGCAATATCGTCTTAAAATTAGCGGGTGAGCTCGGGGTTCTGGCCAGACCGTTTCTGGACAAAGTGATCAGCGTCAGTCCTCCCGTCGATCTCTATTCGAGCATCCAGATGCTCGGCGATCCGGCCAATAGCATCTATGAGCGCTATTTTTATCGCCTCTTACGCGCCGATGTCCACTATCGCCACAAGAAATTCAAGGACTTGCCGCCGATGCGACTGCCGCGTAATCTCAAACTCTATGAGTTTGATCAGATTTATACAGCGCCCGTCTGTGGGTTTCGCGATGCACAGGACTACTATAGCAAATGTAGTTCGGCGCCGCTGATTCCGGAGATTGCCATCCCGTGCAAAATCTTAATGGCTGAGGATGATCCGATCATCCATGCCAAATCGCTTGATCACTACAAGCTGCCCTCTAACGTCATCAACTTCAAGACCAAGAAGGGGGGGCACATGGGCTATTTAGGCGATCCGCGGGGAGAGAAGGGGATTCACTGGCTCGATTCTCTACTGATTGACTGGATTGTGGAAAAGTTGGGATAGGTGTCCATATTTCGCCTTCAGATAGGCGAAGTTGGGATTATGGGGCCTCTGGTCTGCAAGGGAGAGGATCTTGAGGATGAATGCAGGTTCCGTTCGGGTAAGGCCGCCTAATATACACTCGACAGCGCGATCTAGCAGTGCGCTGGGAACATTCTCTAGCGTCAGAATGCGCAGAATATCGATACGGGCGCCTAAATGTATGGCTACTAGCAGTTCAGGATGGAAAGCCGCTGTGACGTGAAAAGCTCTAGCTGGTTGATCAAATGCATGCGCAATTGCATTGTCATGCAGGGGGTCCTTCCTGTCTGTGTAGCACCAACCTGTCATTGTGAGCAATTCTTCATTATTGGCAAACACGTTGAAAGGTTGTGGAAAGGGGGTGTGGTCTTGCTGTTTGCCGTACAACCAGTGATACATATGGATCATTTCATGCGCGAAGGAATGAAACTGAAGCATATAGAGGTTAGTGACTCCTACTTCTGGAACAGTACAGTACGCGCGGAACGGATCCAGAGAGTACGAAATGATGCTGGCAACGCCTGTTCTTTCATGTTGAAAATAGGGCCCTTTTTTTAATGAGAGATGAAAGGGTCGTGCGAGGATAGATCCTATGAGTTCTCTACCAATCGCTCGGGAAAGCAACATGCGTATATCCCTTAAGATGTGAACGAGGAGGGGATTGTCTATTTCTGTGAAATGTAGTTGCTGGACAAAATCGAGGTAGAGCTTATAGACGGTTCCAAAATCCTCGATACGTACTCCGTTGCGCGGCAATTGTTCTACTGCTGTTTCATGCGGATAGAGCCTGAGATCGGTATCTTGAAATTCTCTGAGTTCTGGGCAGGGAGGGAGAAGCTCTTGTTTCAGTTTCTGGAAAGAGTCTTGGATGGAAGGGGTGTTATTGGGTTGCGCAATCGCAAAAGCAAAGGCATCCCACAGCCTTCTGATAGAAGAGTCGGGAGCCAGCATCTGAACGTCTCGATTCAATTTTTTAAAGCTGTAATAATGATGGTAATGCGGCCCCCGTATCATCGACTGCAGGGTCTTTCCGTCATCTCTTAAACTGAGGGGATTTTTCTCTTGTTCTTGATTGTAAGTCAATTCTGTTTGGTATCTACAGATGGTGACGAAGTTCTGCAATCGACTTAATATGTTCATAACGAGTTAATTATATTGGTTAATATAATTAATGTAAATTAAAATAATAACTTTATAACTATTAATTGACTGGATTTTGGAAAAATCTTGAAAGATGACCGTATTTCGCTTTCAGATAAGCGAAGTTGGCATGATTGGGCATCCGGTCTGCATAGGAGAGGATCGTGCAGATGAACGCAGGTTCAATCCGGGAGTGGTCTTCTCTTAATATAAGGTCGATAGCGATATCTAAAAGGTCGGTGGAGACTTGTTCTATCGTCAGAGTGCGGATAAGATCGTTATAAGAACCTACACATATGGCCATCAGAAGCGGGGGAGTTGTGATTGCTGTAGCATGAAATGCTCTGGGCGGTAGATCAAATGCTTGCAAGATAGCATTTTCATGCACAGGATCCTCTGTGCCTGTGCAACAACGGCCTATGATAGTGAGTAATTCTTCGTTATTGGAGTGATGGATGAATGGCTCTGGAAGGGGAGCCCGATCTTGGTGGCTGCCGTACAAATGATGACGCATATGAATCAATTCATGAGCCAGGTAGATGAAATGAGCAGAATAGAGACTGGTTAGTCCAATTTCTGGAACCCTATGGTATGGAGCTGGTACATACAGAGAGTACGAAATGGTGGTATCCCACCCTCTCCTGGCGTATTGAAAGTGGGTTCCCTTTTCTAAGGTGAAAGGAAATTGCTTTGCCAGAATAGATCCTATTAGCTCTCTCCCAACCGCTCGGGAAAGCAACATGCGTATGTCTCTTAAGATTTGGAAGAGGAAGGGATCGTCTATTTCCGTAAACTGTAGGTGCTGAGCAAAATCGAGGTAGAGCTTGTAGATCGCTTTAAAATCATCGACACGTACTCCATTGCATGGTAACTGTTCCAGTGGTGTTGCATTGGGATAGAGTCGCAGATCGGTATCTTGGAATTCTCGGAGTTCTGGGCAGGAAGGGAGAAGCGCGTGTTTCAGTTTCTGGAAGGAATCTTGGGTGGAGGGGGTATACGTGGGCTGGGCAATCGCCAAAGCAAAGGCATCCCACAGCCTTCTGATAGAAGAGTCGGGAGGCAGAATCTGAACGTCTCGGTTTAACTTCTTAAACGTATGATAATGAGGATAGTACGGCATCCGTATCATCCACTGCAGGGATGTCCCATCATTCCTAACCCTATTAGGATTTCTTGCTTGTTCTTGACTATGAATGACTCCCGCTTGGTATCCGCAGAGAGCGACAAAATTCTGTAACTGGCTGACGCTAGTCATAACCCATTAATTATATTGATTAATATAATTAATGTAAATTAAATTAATAAATTTACTATTATCCTGAAACCGCACTTTGCGCGGTCATGCTCTTGTTTAAGGAGCGGACCGACAAGATCCAGAAGAGTATTGTACAGGCGATGATGGGGAGAAGGTAATGCGTGATGGATAAAACAGACCCCGTCGTGGAGAGTTGGATCAGCAGGATCTGGATCCAAGCTGCCCCTGATTTGCCCAAGCGGGAGCCTACGACATCGATCGCAGCCTTCCCTTTGACTTTCGACTCCGGATCAAGAGGGATATAGGCCATCTCTTTACTTGGGTCGAAAAGGGCATATTTCATCACCTTAGAGGAGATATTCTGAAAGGCACCAAAGAGGACGATGGGCATCAAAGGGGCCCCACTGCCTAGCCATCCAGGATTGAGAAAGAGCAAGAGGAATAAAAGGCTTGTTGTACCAATCACAATGGGAGGAAGCTGAGCGCAGAAGTGCCAGCCGAGGAGGCGGAGCATCACTCCACTGAAAAACAGAGTAATCATGAACGAACAGACCCCTACACAGCTGCTGATGGTGGCCATGAAGGACTGATAGGCCCCGGTCTCGGGATAGACGAGCTTGAGGTTGGCTTTCCAGGTAACTTCGGTGAGGTTGATGGCCAGTCCATAGGCGACGACCATGACTGCAATAGAGCGGAGGTATTTCGAGCGGGCAATGAACTTGAGGCTATCTCGGAGAGAGAGCTTTGTCTTCTGCTCGAGATTTTGACTCTGCGGCTCAGGCTGATAGAGCCTCTCATCATTGCGTAGAATTCTGTGTGTCAAGAACCAGTAGAGGAAAAGGATCATGCCTCCTGCACAGGCAATAGTGACCGTCAGACTCTGCAGTGCAACGTGGAAATGCTCTCCGATATAGCGACCTGTAAAGTAGCAGACCAAGGGACCGGTGATCATTTGGGCGATATCTCCACCTACGATGAAGAGGTTGTAGCATCGCTTTGCTTCATTGAAATTGCAGATGTGGTTCACAAAGCCCCAAAACAAGAGGAAAATGGCGATCTGTCCCCAGAGCTCGGTCATTACGAAAAACAGTGACTGGATCCAGTTGCGATAGATGGCGATCCAGTGGCCGTTTTTGGCCCCCATTTTTTCCAACAGCCAGTCGGCAGAGCTGTGGGGCGAGAGGGTATCGAGGTGTGGGTAGAGGACAAAGCCGTAGAGGAGGTAGAACGCCATGAAAAACAGGATGACGCTGTAGAAGATGGTCGATCGGCGGAAGTGATTGCTGAGCTTGGAGTAGATGAGGATGGCTCCCATCGCGATCGGCAAGACGATCCATCCCTTCAAAATCGGGATTACCTCAGCGCCAGCCCCTTGGGCGGTGACTACAAAGCCATCTTTCATGGCTGTGAGGACGCCATAGGTGAGCGAAATAAAAAATTTCATGAGAAGTAAAGGAAGGATTTTTTTCAGCTCGTACGCTTGGATTGGCCAGAGCCTCTCGCGAAGCCTAGCCAAAGGTGAAAAAAATCGAGATGCCATCAGCTACCTATAGAGCTGGTGCAACACTCTTCAGCGCGTAAAACCGCCCTTTTGGCGCTTCTTGTCTCATCGCCTCATCGCCTACCCTCTTTGCGGGTATGGTCTCTTCGGCGCTGCCGAGCCGGCTTTGCCGGCTCTGACAAGGGGCATCCAAAATCATCGATTTTACGCCGCCATGGAGTGTTGCACCTGGCTCTATATTTTTATACATGAAATGCGATATAAATGTCACCGTGAAATTATCTAGAAAAATTGGGTTTATACTTGTCCTAAGCACGGTCGGGTTGGGAATTTGGGTGACCCCTCACATTGACTGGCAAATCCTTTTTTCAAAGGGGAACTCGGCGCTTTGTCCCTTCTGCCGCCCAAGCGCCGTTCTCGATCGCTCGGTTTTTTACGAGGGGCCCCACAGCCTTGGTCTCATTACTTATAAGCCTGCAGCAGAGGGACATGTGCTTGTGATTCCGAAGCGGCATGTGATGCGCTTTGAGGAGTTAGAAGATGTGGAGCTCATCGACATGAAGCAGACGATCCAGCGGATTGATCAGGCGTCTCAAAAGCTCTATGATTCGACAAGTTATTTACTCTTTCAGAAAAATGGGAAGGCGGCGGGCCAAAGCGTGCCCCACGTCCATTTCCACTACATACCGAGGAAAGAGGGGGAGAGTCTTTTGGCCCTTGTGATTCGGATTTCCACCGTGGCTCTCTTCAAGCCCATGAGTTGGGACGAGGTGGAACGCCATAAAGAGATCATGTCGCAATATATGCAGGCTCTCTGAAAAAAGCTTGGATTTCTGAATAGACAGTCGGGGACAAGGTGCCCCCTTGCGACTCACCTCGCTTCGCCAAATCGTGTGCTCGTCGGGAGGGCGTGCGCAGCACTGCCCTCCGTTGCCCCTAAAAGGGGCTCTCCTGCGCTACGATTTTGCTTTGCGATCTGAGTCGATCGGCTGGCTCATGCACTCGCAACTGCGTGCTCGTGTCGTGAGCCAGAACGAGATGTTGCGGGCTAACCATTTTCCCAAAGTGTGAGGTATTGAGAGTTGTTGATCACTCAAAGTACAACCCCCATCGTGCCTTTGCCTAGTTCATCGCTCCTGAGTTCAGGTCGCAAGCTTTGAAGGAATAACCGAGAAAATAAGAGGTTTGAAACTCCATTTCTTCTCTGTGGTTTTTATCTCTGTGGTAAATCTACGCAACAATACGCTTCCGGATCAGACGCAACATCGCCTTCCACTGCTTCCATTCCTCTTTGAACTCTTTTTTTGCATTGCGGATCTGAGGTAGCAGTATCTTTTTAGGCATCTCTTTAGTTTTTTCCAAAAGTGTTTGGAGCTGCGAGAGTTTTTCGATCAAGCGATCGTGAATCTCAATCACTTTTCCAGAAAATTGTTCCTGTTGGTCGTGGAAGGATTGTTGGAGCCTTTGCAAGAGATCGTCTCTGTGATGGTGTAGGAGCGCTCTTTGGATTTTGAAATCACTGACCTTTTTGAGATCATAGGCCAGTCCCAGTTTATGCAATGTCCAGATGAGCCACTTTGTGGGGTCAAAATGGTACCACCGGATGCCGTTGCGGTAGTCCTGAGCAAAGGTGTGGTGGTAGTTGTGGTACCCTTCGCCATATGTGAGGAGCGAGATCATGTAATTATCGACCGCAGAGTGCTCTTCACTATACGATTGGGTGCCCCAGTAATGGGCCAACGAGTTGATGCACCAAGTTGTGTGATGCAACAAAAACATCCGCAAGATCCAGATGAACAAAAATGCCCCCCACCAATCACCTGAAATAAATCCGGCAATCACAAACACCAGCAAATTAGAGGCCAGCATGCAGGGGACGTAGTATTCATGCTGGAATTTCAGCTGTTTATTTCGGAGCAGATCGTTCACTACCTTCGTCTCGATGGGGCGTGTGGCTTTGAAGAGCCATAAGATATGGGCGTGCCAAAACCCCTCTTTTACTGTGTACGGATCTCGGTCTTGGTCGACAAAGGCGTGATGGAGGCGATGGTCATGGCTCCATCGGATGGCGCTTCCTTGGGTTGCTAAACTGCCAAAAAACAGCAAAAAGGGTTCAATGATTGGATGGGCTTTATAACTGCTGTGAGAGTAAAGCCGGTGGTAGCCTGCAGTGATGGCAGTTCCCGAAATGAAAACGAGAGCCAACATCGATCCAATGAGTCCCCAACTGGGGCTGTGATGCAAAAAGTAAACGGGAAGAGCTCCTGCAAGTAACAGGTGATACCCGGCGATGTAAAGAAAAACTGGCCAGCAAAATTTTTTTGAATGCATGAATACATTATTCCTGATTTTCGATCTTCAGACAAATAGAATTAATGCAGAACCGCAAATTTTTTGGAGGCGGACCATCGTTGAAGACGTGTCCCAAGTGGCCGTTACAGCAGCGGCAGAGGACCTCGTATCTTTTGAATCCGATGCTCCAGTCTTCCAGGTAGTAGACACTCTCTTTTGCGATGGGGTAAGTGAAATTCGGCCAACCGTTGCCGACATCGTATTGCTCTTGGCTCCGGAAGAGAGGCGAATCGCACGCTGCACACAGATAGACCAGGGAGGTACCTGGGACCGCGTAGGTACCACTATAAGAGGGCTCGGTTCCTTTATCCCGCATGATGCGGTATCGCTCGCGGCCCAGCCGCTCTTGCCATTCATCATCATTGAAGCTGGCAAGAAGCGCGAGAAAAAGTAACACTCTCATATTTTTTCTATACCGGATGCTTTATTTGATGTATAATGACTAATTATGGAAGAAATAATTGAAACGAAAGTATCACCACAAGTAGTGTGGCAGGCGTGGGAGCGTTTTCAGCAAGGGGAAAAGGGGAGAGCGGGCGCCTTCAAGTACCGCATCCTCCAAGTGGAACCGGGTAAGAGTTTTTCGATTCTCTGGAAGACGCTCTTTGTCCGCTTAATTTTTACGCACCGAGTAGAACTGACGCCAACGGGATCCAAGGTTGGCTATGAGATCCAAATCAAGGGGCTTTTTGCCTATCCTGTGCGCTGGCTGATTGGAAACAAAATCCGCCGCAACACGGCCGCTCTTCTCAGATCCTTTGTGAAGCAGCTAGAGACTTAGAACCTATCCCATTATTCTTAAGAATCCTGGGATAGGTTCACTTCTTGTACCAGCACGTTTTTCTCGCCTTCACTTTTGGCGACGAGCACGGCGCAACAACTATCGCTGAATACATTCACTGTGGTGCGGCACATATCCAAAATCCTATCGACGGCGATGAAAAGGCCGAGTCCCTCGGGTGGCAATCCGATGACCTTCAAGATGACGAGGATGGCTACGAGAGATGCAGAGGGGATGCCGGCCACTCCAATAGAAGTGATGAGTGCCATCAAGACGACTAAAAATTGCGTGGGAAAGTCGAGATGGATTCCATAAGCCTGTGCGACAAACATAGCGGCCACACATTCATAGAGGGCAGATCCTGACATATTGATCGACGTGCCGAGAGGAACCACTAAGCTGCAAATGCGATTGGATACCCCAGCCCGTTTTTCGACGCAGTCGATCGTGATGGGCAAGGTAGCAGAAGAGGAGCTTGTAGAAAAGGCGGTGATGAGGGCGGGTGCCATGGCCCGGAAATGCTTCAAGGGGCTGACTTGCGCAATGAGTCGTAAAAAGAGAGGCAATGCGATGAAGGTAAAAGCAGCAAGGGCCAGCAATACAGTGACAAAGAAGAGCGCTACCGATTTTAAGGAAGAGATACCGGTGGTCATGAACACTTTGGCGATCAAGCAAAAGACTCCGATGGGCAATACTTTCATCACGATCTGGGTGAAGCGGATCATGGTTTGGAAGATTCCCTGGAAGAAGTGGTTGAGCGTTGTTGCGGGTTGGGAGTCAATTTTTGTGATGCAGTAGCCGAACAGAAGACTAAAGAAAATCAGCGACAGCATGTGCCCTTTGGAAAGGGCCATCAAAATATTGGATGGGATGATCTGTTGCAAAATCGTCAAGAAAGTAGCGCCGCTATTCGTAGTCACTTGTTCTTTTAATGTAGACAGTTGTGTTGCGATGGTGTCGGAGACGGGAACAGGTGTTTCGTACTGACCGGGTCCAATCAGGTTGACGAAGAACAGGCCGATCAAGATGGCAGCTAAGCTCGTTGTCAGATAGAAGAAAAACATCTTAGCGCCGAGTCGTCCAAAGTTCCCATCCCCTCCCATCCGAGCAATACCGGAGATAATGGAAGACGAGACGAGAGGCACGACGACTAAGGTCAGTGCGTTTAAGAACAGATTGCCGATGGTATCGAAAACATCATAAACAGAAATTTTCCAAATCAAGGTCTCTTTTTCAATGACACAGCCAACGGCAATGGCCAAGAGAATGGCAATGAAGACCGTCCAAGGTTTTTTTGCGTTATGTTTCTTCTGCATGTGCCCATTTTATATCATGGAGAGGCATCCTGGAAGGAAAATTTCATGCCAGGAAAAATTTGATGCTCTTTGAACCAGTGGAGCGGAACTTCTAAGGCGTACAGAGCGGGGGAGGGGCTTTGGTAGAGGCGGGTGGGTTTCCCTTTCGGCACGACCTCCATATCCAGCATGTGGACCAGAACCTGATGCTCATCAAAAAAGGCAATGGAGAGGGGGATCTGTGTCTCTTGCATCCAAAACGACAGAATACAAGGCGAGTCAAAGACGAAGAGCATCCCATGCCCGTCCGGTAAATGGTGCCGGTGCTTCAACCCATCAGAGCGCTCTTGTTCTTGTTGGGCCACTTCAACGACAAGGCTATTGCCTCCGATCTCTAGGTGAGCCATGTGGATGGCAAGGAAGAACAGTAGTTGCATGGAAAAACATTTTTACGCAAAAGCGAATTTCGATAAAGTACCACTATGCGCTGTTGGTATTTACTCTTAGCCGCTTCCTCTTTGTTTGCTGATAAGGTGCCGATCCATCGGATCAGCGAGAGCGAAGAGCTTCCCTGGTTTACGGGGCCATTGATTTCACAGAGTGCTCTTGCAGTACCTGTGGGGCATTACGATATTGAGCCTTATTTCTTTGCGAACGCTTATACGGCTGCTTACAATGCCAATTGGCAGGCTGTGTCGATTCCGACTCTTTGGAACCTCATCCTAGAGCCAGAAATGGAGTTTGGGTTGACCAGTTTTATGGATTTCTACCTTCTTCCGTATATTTATTATAACTTTGCCGAAGGGCATCACAGCGGCGGGTGGGGCGATTTAACTGCGGGGCTCGATTTCCAGATCTATCGCGATGTGTACGCCAACCACGATTGGTATCCCGATATAAAATTTTCTATCTTTGAGACATTTCCTATGGGGAAATACAAAGGGCTCGACCCGCGCAAATTGGGTGTGCAGATAACGGGGCAGGGGACCTACGCTACGACGTTTCAGATCGTTTTTGGGAAGATGATCCACATTTCAGGAGTGCATTTTACCAATACGCGTCTTGAAATGTCCTATACCCTCCCTACGCCTGTTCACGTCCATGGCTTTAGTTTTTATGGCGGGGGGTATGGCGCTCGAGGGAAAGCGTACCCTTCTCAGATTTTCTTTGTCGATCTTTCCTCGGAGATTTCGCTGAGCCAAAACTGGGCCTTTGCAATTGACATCATTGGGAACTGGCTCTCTCGGGTGCGCTTCAAAGGGACGGAAGGGACATTGCTCAACGGGGCTCCTTCTCGCACCCCTCGAGGAGCTGGCTTTCAGTTCATCATTGCCCCTGCGCTAGAATACAATTTCAACGCCAGTATGGGGCTCATCTTTGGCGCGGAGGTCACGCTTGCCGGCAAAAACCTCCTCCAATACCGGAGTGGTATTATCGCTTTTAATTATTATAATTAGTTTTATTTTATACTATTTAATAGTAATAAATTAAATAAATTAATAATATTCACTTTAAACATTAAACAAGATATCATTTAATCACAAACAAAAGGTGATGTAATGGCAATTATTTTAGCTACCATGTTATTGGCTGGCGACCCGGCTGTATCGAGTGCCGAATCAGCAGCGCTCAAAAAGGAGATTCCCACCCAGATCAGCTCTCAGATGTTAGGCCATGCGGCTATAGAGCAGATCCGGAAGGATCACTCTGCTGGCAAGTACAAAGATCTGTTGCAAGAGCTCGATACTGCGTATCAGGCATCCATGAAAAATGACGGACTCAAGAGCTTATCTGAAATGCGCATAGGTCCTGCTCCTGAGCAGCAGAAGTGGGAAGAGCTCATGAAAAAGACCTTGGATGAGAGAAACCAAGAGCTCAAACAGCTGGTCACTCCAGAGCAAGACGCATTCTTGAGCCAAAAAATTTCTTCAGGAACAACCTCTTCTAATTCCGAACTCGATGCCGCTCTTTCTCGGCTCAGCACGCTCCACATGTTAGCACCCAATCAAGGCGCCAATGCTGATGAGAATGCCCTGATTGCCATCGATTTTGAGTATGAGTACAAAGCCATCCACCTCGACATGCCGCTTTTAATGGGGCAGAAGGGACAAGATTTGCGGGAAAAGCAAGTTGCCTTGAAAATGGAACAGATGGATCGGATGTTGCAAGCCTCTAAAACCTTTGAAGATCTTTCTATGAAAGCGGCTGTAGAGACGGTGCACGCTCAGTTGGATACACTTTTAGCGCACAATTGGGATATGGTCGACTTGCACGGTTTTATGAGAAATGGCCAGACAGAGAGCGAGAAAAAGATTGCATCGATCCTGAGTCATTATCGAGACAAATTCGCCGAGCTTACGAACCAGTTTTTAGAGAAGCATGGGCAAAATTAAACGGATTCTTCTTACGCTTTGCATCCCTCTAGTGGCGCTGACAAGCTGCGCCACCTACTATCAAAAGGAGGGAGTGTTTCAGAATGGCTATTCTGATTACCGCGTTGGGGAAAATCGATTTGTAGTCTCATTTCATGCCAATGAATTTACTCCGCAAGAAAAGGTGATGGAATATGTGCTGAAGCGCGCTTCCGATCTTACGGTGAAAAATGGCTGGAGCTATTTTTCAATCATTGAGCAAAAAGATCTCTATTATCCTTCAGTCCGGATTATGATTGAGTGTTATCATCAAGCCCCGGCAGCCCGCCCTTCGATCTATGCGCCCGATTTTTTGGCGCTCCATAGAAATTAAATCGAACCAATGGACTGAATCCAGCGCTCGCAATTATCCTACAGAAAACCAATAACTTACAAAATGGAAAAGTTGGAGACATCGTCATTTCTGAAAATGTCTCCGGGGATGTGCCCAGGACAGGACTCCTGCTCCGCGTAAAAAAGCTCTTCGCTTTTTTACGATTCCGCAGCCCGCCGGTTCGGAGTAAGCTCCTCACTTCTCGTCCTAATCGAGCCAAGACGTTGGCTCGATTCCTGTGCAAAATTTTATCAAATTATTGCCCAGCACCGGAGCGTTCTCGAACCAATTTCTAGAGGGAATGAAGCACCTTTATGAACTGGAGCCTTTTATAAAGGTGAAACCCTACCTGACAAACCAGTGGGAAAAGGGTGGTAGATTGGTGAAAACAGCCTCTTGATCGAGACAACAGATCTTTTTCTAGCTCCCCTCTAATGAAATAGAACCGCTGGTTTCAATAGATTTCCAGAAATCTGTCGATCATGGAATGAGCTTGAATGGGAACTTCAAGATTCACCCAAGGGCCAGAACCCACAACACGACCAACCTGAAGATTAGAAAAAACTGTCCGGGCTTTTTCTTCTGTGCAAAATGGCTGTGAGGCTTGGATCATGAGAGTTGGGAGGGAGCAACTGAAAGAGTGCTTTTTGTCCCAAGTCAACAGGTGTTTAAACGTTGAGGCTTTAACAAAAGCAGGCGTCAATTTCAATGCTTTAAGAGAAATCTCTCTTTCATAATCCGGCGCTTTCAGGATCACAGAATTGACAGTCTCTTGAGCCCATTCTTCACGAGGATTGGCAAGGTCTTTGATTTGTTGCTCCACAACTTTGACAATCCAAGGCTCCATAAAAATTGGTGGCTCAATCAAGATGAGGTGAGAAATCAGCGAGGGAGCCATTTTCGCTATTTCAATACCGATATCGGCTCCATAATTTAGACCAATGAAGATGACTCGGCTTAAGTTTTCATATTTACAAAGTTGAATCATGCTGTCTGCAAAAAGATTTAAAGTATATTCAACTTTAGGAGAATCGCTTGCTGCATGACCCAGAAGATCCGGAACAATCACTTTTCCTCTTTTAGAGAAATGAGCAGCAGAATAATCCATCATTTCATGACTTCCACCTGAGTTATGAACTAGAAGGAACGCTGAAGATCCTTCTCCTTGAGCGGTATAACAGATTTTTCCTTCTTTTGAATGAAACGTTTTCATGATTCATTTTTTAGCCTATAATCATGAAATATGGCTAGTAAAGAATACTACTTACTTCTAGAACAATTAAAAAAACGTCCTGCCTCAACACATCTTTCGCTCCAGGAAATACGAGCAAATTTTGAGAAGTTTCTTGCTACCTTTCCACCTGATCCTGACATTAAATTCGATCCGTTTTCTATTGGGTCGATTCCTGCATGCTGGGCACTTGCACCAAACGCAACTAAGGAAAAGGTGATTCTGTTCCTACATGGGGGTGGATTTAATGCAGGTTCTATTCAAAGCCACCATGCTCTGATGGGAAAAATTTCTCGCGCAAGTGGATACGCCGTTTTAGGAATTGGCTACAGGCTTGCCCCAGAATTTCCATTTCCAGCCGCTTTAAAAGATGCCTTGCAGAGTTATCAATGGCTTCTAGATCACTCTTATCTTCCCTCAAACATCTTTTTTGCAGGATCTTCAGCCGGAGCAGGACTTGTTCTTTCTTTATGTCTTAAGTTAAAAGAAATAAATCAATCACAGCCAGCAGCAGCAATTTGTATTTGCCCAATGGTAGACTTTACTTTTTCTTCTACTTCCATAGAGTCTAACAAGGAAAAAGACTGGGTTAGAGTAGACAGACTTTCTTCAGCTGCACGAGACTATTGCAAAAATGAAGAACCGACCAACCCACTTATTTCTCCGTTATTCGGCAACCTGCAAGGTTTACCGCCTCTTCTAATCCAAGTAGGAGCGTCCGAAATTCTCAGAGACGAAGCTATTGCTGTTGCAAAAAAAGCAGAAGCGAACGGAGTTTCAGTTACTCTGGAGGTATGGCCTGAAATGGTTCACTGCTGGCAACTCTTTGCATCGAAAGTCCCTGAAGGGCAGGAAGCTATTGATCACATTAGCACCTTCATTACTCAGTTCAAAAAGGATAATTCTTAGATGCGCAAGTACCACCATTATGGAATTCCAACGACCGAAAAGCGGCAAGATGAAAGTCTCGTTGAAGTAGGTGGTTTTAAGTTTTACTCTACCCCTTTCGAAGGGAACAAATGGCATATTCAATGGCACCGTTTTCCAGAAGGACACGGCCTCCCAGAATTGGTAACCCAAGTCCCTCATATCGCCTTTCAAGTTGATGATTTGGATGCTGAGATAAAGGGATGCAAAATCCTTTTTGGGCCTTACAGCCCATTGAAGGGATATCGCGTTGCCATGATTGAAGAGCAAGGCGTGCCTATTGAATTGGTAGAAACGTCCCTGACTGATGAGGAACTTGCATTGCTGGAACAAGAGGAGCTAGGCAAATCTTATTAGAACGCTTACTCGCGATTAAGCACTTTCCATTCTCGTAACTACCAACAATGAATATGTTAGTCCATGTATTGCACCGTTTTGCAAAAGTTGCGTAATGCATGATGGAAACATGGAAAATTTTGATTTCCATGTATTTCTATGTTGATTTCCATGTTAACTTTGAAAGAAATGACCATTTTGTTGACCTCAACAAAATGGTCATGTTTTGAGAGCGGAGTTGGTTGAGGAAAATCTCTTGAACCACCAAGATTATTAGTGGTTAAAAAGAATATCTGCAAGTTCTGCAAAAACCAATCCTCTTTTCAATGTTGGACACGCCCAACTTTCAGAATACTAGAAGAAATTCTTCAATTTGTTTAGTATTCTTGCCAAAGTTATACTACAGGCAATCAGTGAACATTCTCCTAGACGAATTGCAAGAGCTTCTTCAGATTCGCAATGAAAACGAGCGTATCGAATTCAAAGAAGCAAAAGCAGATTTTTCTATAGAAAAATTAGCAAAATATTGTGCAGCGCTTTCAAACGAAGGCGGGGGCAAACTGATCCTGGGAGTATCCGACAAGAAACCTCGATTGATTGTAGGCACACAAGCCTTTGTCGATTTGAATCGTTGCAAGTTGAGCATTACTCAAAAATTGCGATTGAGAATCGAAATCCAAGAAATGGAATGTCCTCAAGGGCGTGTATTAGTTTTTCATGCACCTCCTAGACCTCGAGGAGATGGCATTGAGTATGAGGGAGCGTATTGGATGCGCGCTGGAGAGAGTTTAGTTCCAATGACAAAAGATATGCTGAAGCGGATTTTTGCTGAAACAGATCCTGATTTTTCAGAGCAAGTTTGCAAAGGAGCAACTATTGACCACTTAGATCCCGCGGCAATCGAAAAGTTACGGTCTTTATGGCTTCGCAAATCAGATAATGAAGCTCTTGCTCATTTGCCCATTTTACAGCTGTTAACAGATGCAGAGCTCATCAATCGAGAAGGAATAACCTATGCCGCCTTGATTTTACTTGGGAAAAATCACGCTCTACGTTCCCTTTTACCTCAGGGAGAAGTTGTTTTTGAATACCGATCTAATGAAGAGCCGGGTCCTGCCCAACAACGGATCGAATTTACTAAGGGATTTCTTCTCTATTTTGACGAGCTCTGGCAAACAATTAATCTGCGGAATGATAAACAACATTTTCAAGATGGGTTTATTGTTCTAGATGTTCCTACTTTTAACGAAAAAGTTGTTCGAGAAGCCGTACTAAACGCTGTGGCTCACCGAGATTACCGATCGGCAGGATCGGTTTTTGTACGCCAATTCCCTCGAAAAATAGAAATTCAAAGTCCCGGAGGGCTTCCAGATGGAATTACTCCGGAAAATATATTGTGGAAACAACATCCAAGAAACCGTCGTATTGCTGAGATCTTTTTGAAATGCGGGCTTGTTGAACGTTCTGGCCAAGGAGCCAATCTTATTTTTAAAGAAACAATTTGTCAGGGTAAACCACTTCCTAACTTTGATCATACAGATACCACCCAGGTTTTTCTTACCCTTTTAGGCGATATTCAAGATCCGAGTTTCTTGAGATTTTTAGAAAAGATTGGTCAAGAGCGTTTACGCAGCTTTTCAATCGAGGATTTTCTCATTTTAGATTTAATTCAGAGAGAAGAACAAATCCCCCAAAAATGGCAATCAAACATCAAACACTTGATAGAGGCTGGAATTTTAGAAAAACATGGTCGTGGACGAGGAGTCCGATACTTGTTCTCTCGTCGTTACTATAGCTTTATCGGGAAAAGTGGAGCCTATACTCGTAAGTTAGGCCTTGATCGAGCAACGAATAAAGAGTTGTTGCTGAAACATATTATCGCCCATGCTCAAACCGGCAGCCGCCTTCAGGAATTAATGCAGGTTCTTCCAATGCTCTCCAAAGATCAGGTACAAAAACTTGTGAAGGAGCTGAAAATTCAAAGCGCCATTTACAACAAAGGAACTACCCGTAGCGCACTTTGGTACCCTGTTTCGATTGCGCCAAAATAAGCCACGCGGCGCAATAGCGGCGCAATAGACTATCACAACCCATTCTATTCCTGTAAGTTACGTTAACATTAAACTGCGCGAGCAACTGCCTAGACAAGCTCACTAGCATAAGGCATTTTTATTTGAAATTGAGATAAAGTCTCTACATCAAAACCGTATCGAGCAGCAACCAAAACCCTCCTACCCCTGCTTTTTTTAGTCCTGATACTTCTGGCTTCTACTATATCTGAAAAAGCCACAGTTCGCATAACTTTTATAAAATCTATATATTTTACACAATAGAGGCATGAGTCTGATTCAAAATCAGAAGTAACTAAAAACTGATCGTCTTCAATTAGAAAAACAATCTCATGCCTTATCAAATTTGAAAGATCTTTAATATTTAGCGCTTCTGTTTTAGGGGACGCAAAATCATATAGCTGTGATTTTTTCGTCTAGCAACCGATCACGTTTAAGAGAAGACTTAGAAATCCATCGTTCAATTAAAGATGCTTCTTTTGCTAATTTAGCTTTCCAATAATAACTATCACATGTCATAGAATTTTGCCTTTAGGAAAGAGATATTTATTCTAGCAGCTCATTCTATTTAGTGCTATTTTATGAAAAACTATAAAAGAGCTTTTAGAAAATATGCCTGATAAAACAGAGAAAAAACAGGGGAAATTTAGAAAGGGGCGCTCGGGGAATCCTCTTGGCAGACCAAGAGGAATTAGAAATAAGGCTACCATCGCAGCGGAAGCTCTGTTTGAGGGTGAGATTGAAGGAATCTGCCGTAAGGCTATAGAAGAGGCCAAGCGCGGAAATATCCAAATTGCTGACTTGGAAATTACTGATACCGCTTTTCAGAAGTACACCCGGTATGGAATGAGCCTTTTGAAAGATTTGACTTGGTATTTTCAAGAGGCTGGGCTCGAGGCTAAACGAAAATTGCTTGGTTCGATCTTCCCGGGAAAATTGACTTTTCAAGATGGAAAATATCGAACCGATGGGCTTAACCCAGCACTTGCAATTATCTTACAGAAAACCAAGAACTTAGAAAATGAAAAATGTGGAGACATCGTCATTTCTGAAAATGTCTCCGGGGATGTGCCCAGGACAGGACTCGAACCTGCACACCTTTCAGTACCAGAACCTAAATCTGATGTGTCTACCAATTTCACCACCTGGGCAAAAGGGATAGTCTAGAAGTTCCGGCTGAAATTTTCAACGCTCTTCTTCGTAGACCGGATGCACCCGGAAGCCCAATTCCCGTACGCCAAATATCGCCTCGACAATGGGCCCCCAGGGTGCCTTCTTGTCGATGTGCAGTAAAACCTCTGTCTTCGATTTGTCTTTGGGAAGGGCACCAATCTGGTACTGGCGAGAGAGCTCCTCTTGCAAAGCCGAAACGCTCTCAATCGGATACTGCTGAAACTCGGTGAGCCACTTGTATTGCCCCTGGGGCCCTATGCTGAGGTTGATCTGCTGGATTTGACCCGAGCGTAAAGGCGCTGCATGCGCTTCGGGTTTGAGCGAGGCAAGCTCAATGTCAGAATCGTACAGCGATGCCCGAGAAATGGCCAGCGTCGCAAAGAGAGCCAACATCAAAAAGAGAAAGTCAATCATCGGGGCGAAATTAAAGTTCTGCGAGCTTTTCATTTCGTCATGGGGAATCAGCTCCATGGGTCATTTCTCCTCTAACGATTCAGCAGGGCGCTTAAGGCCAGTGCCTCGTTTTCTACCAAACTCAGATTCCGGACGAGGCGATAGCGCAGGGTCGTCGCAAAAACCATGGCCAAAATCGCTACAATCAGCCCGACGACGGTCGTTCCTACTGCAATCCCCAGTCCATCAAACAGAGCGTTGATGCTTTCAATGGAGCGGTTCACGTCGTAAAAGGCGTAAAACATCCCGATCACCGTGCCCAACAGGCCCAACATCGGGGCGACGAGAGCAATGTCATTGAGCATCGATAGCCGTTGCCAAAGGGGGGTAGAAACTCGCTTCCCTTCCGACTTCATCGCATCGATCATGACCTGAGGTCCCAGTTCTCGTGTGGTCAGCCCCGCCGCAACGAGAGAGGAGAGGAAATTGGATTGCGCGCGACACATCTCTTTGGCTTTATCAAATTGCTTGGCCTCTAAGAGTTTGCGGATTTCTTGGCTAAAGCTCTTCGGCATGATTTCTTTAGGGCGAAAAGTAGCCAAGGTATAGATCCATAGGGTCAGTGAGGCGGTGGACATGAGGACGAGCACCGCGTAAATGAGGGGAGATGAGACAAAAATTTTCTTCAGATCGATCAATTGTGGGGCAATTTTTGTAGGAATGGTATCAACAGCAAGTAAAAAGAGATTCATAAATAAGCCTCCGGAGCCGAAGATAACAAAAAAGGTCAATTAATGTATAATTTTCCGGATGAAATCGGCTGCTGATCTCCGAATTCCCTTTTCTTGGGCCGAACGCTACGCGGTTCTTTTAGAAAAATGTCTATATATCCCCGGATTTTATCCTCACCATGAAAAATGGTCTGCTTTGCCGTGGAACGATCCCGCTATTTTTGGAAAAGCGGGGGACAAGGTCGTGATTGAATACTGTAGCGGCAATGGGCAATGGATTTGTGAAAAAGCGAGACAAAACCCATCGATTCACTGGGTTGCCGTCGAAAAGCGGTTTGATCGAGCTCGGAAAATTTGGGGGCGGATGCAACGAGAGGCGCTCTCGAATTTGTTTGTTGTCTGTGGCGATGGGACCATTTTTACGCGCCATTATGCGCCAACAGATTCGGTGGACGAAATTTTTGTGAATTTCCCAGATCCGTGGCCTAAACGTCGCCATGCGGTGAACCGAATTGTCCAAAAACAGTTTATGAAAGATCTCACTCGCATTGTCCGAAAAGGGGGAAGGGCGACCTTGGTTACCGATGATGAGGTGTATCGAGATCAAATGGCTTTCGAGGTTGCCCAAAGTGCTGCTTGGAAAAGAGAATCGATGACTACCGAGTGGCCTGATTATGGCGATTCATGGTTTGCCAACCTCTGGACGCAAAAGGGCAAAACGATCTACTACCAACGGTATGCCCATGTCTGAGTTCCCCATTGACTTGAGTGGCAGCTGGCCAGAGGATTGTCCAACGATTGCCATCCGTTTGCCGGGTAAGCCTTCTGATCCATTGGTTTGGACGCATGAAATAGAACTGGCGCAACAAGCCAAACAACGGAATAAAAAACTATTTTGGCAAATCGATCTGGGTCTAGAAAATCAAAGGCACTTTCCCATCGAAGAAGAGGTGCAGATTGAGGCGCTCCAACTGACTTTGCAGACTTTCACAAAGTCGATTTGGCCTCTCTTCCAAGCAGAAACAGCGGGCATTTCGATCTATGCCGGAATTGTGCCCGAAATTGTACAAGGGGAAGAGTTTTGCCAAGAATGCCAGATGCTGAGCGCCTATCTTCCTGATGAGATGCCAGTGACTCTTCTCTTCGATGGCGAGCTCTCTGAAATAGAGCGAGCGCAAATCCGAGGGCAGTTCGAGCATTTTTCTCTAGTCTTTCGAGGAGGGGAGGGAAGGGTGTGGAGCCGCTCTCGGATTGAATGGATCTCTCCTAAGATCCGCACGGGCATCTGTCTTCCAGATGCTCCGAATGAAGAGGTGCGTCAGTTTCTGCGCCACTGCTCTTTTCCGTATCGCGCAGTTGCTGAGAAAACCTTGAATGAAAGCTGGGAGGATCTCGATCTTTTGTATGTTTTTTCTTCGCAGCTCAGTGCACGAGGGATGCGGATGCTCAGGGGATTTTGCGCTGCTGGAGGAAAAGTGGTTGTGGTAGGAAAAGAATTGGGTCTTGAAAACGAGATCGGGGCAGAGGGATTTGAACCCCCGGCCTACTGGTCCCAAACCAGTCGCGCTAGCCAAACTGCGCTATGCCCCGAAGAATCATGAGACATTATGGACGAATCATTCTATTGTTGCCAAGACAACTTTTTTTTGTAATCTTGAGATATGAGAATCTATGTTCCTAGAATCTACTGCTGCCAAAAAACTGCAAGCACTCAGCCAACACCCGGTGGATCTGACTCAGGAATTGACCCCAGAGAGGATCCGATCCTTCCAATTGGAGGCTCAGCTGCAGGGATTGGGCTTTACTCTCTACTATGCCATGGAGCGGGTGACAACCGATGTCTTAGCGGCGCTTTTTGCTCTTGCTAAAGAGATGCGCGCCTTAGAAAAAATGCAAGCGATGCAAGCGGGGGAGGTCCTCAACAAAATTGAGGGGTATCCCAGCGAAAACAGAGCCGTTCTTCACACGGCCATGCGCGATCAGTTTGATGCCAAACAGACGGCCAAGCCGGCCCAGGACGCCGCCCAAATGGCAGCCAAGGAACTGGCGAAATTAGAGGTCTTTCTAAAGCAAATGGAAGGGCGCTATACTGATATCATCCAAATTGGGATTGGTGGCTCTGATCTAGGCCCTCGGGCTCTTTACATCGCCATGGAAGCGTTTCGCAAACCGCAATGTAGAGCCCATTTCATCTCTAACGTCGATCCCGATGATGCCAATCAGGTCTTGGCCTCTGTCGATCTGAAAAAGACGCTCGTCGTTGTGGTCTCCAAGTCAGGCAGTACGCTCGAGACACTGACCAATGAAGCTTTTGTGCGCAGCAAAATGGAGTCATTGGGTCTCAATCCTAAAGAGCATTTCATTGCGGTGACAGGCGAAAAAAGCCCTATGGATAATCCTTCTCGTTACAAAGCGTCGTTTTACATGTGGGATTTTGTCGGAGGGAGATATTCCGCTACATCGATGGTAGGTGCTGTCATGCTAGGCTTTAGCTTGGGTTTTGAAAAACTGCGTGCTATTTTGCATGGCGCCCACGATATGGATGTGCATGCGCGCAGCCAAGAGCCAGCGTACAATCTGCCTCTTCTCTCGGCTCTTTTAGGGATCTGGAATCGAAATTTTCTCCGGTTACCTACTCTCGCCATCATTCCCTATTCCCAAGCACTGCTCCGTTTTCCTGCACACTTACAGCAGCTCGACATGGAATCCAACGGCAAGTGGATCGATAAAACAGGCAAGGCATGCCCCTTTTCGACAGGTCCTGTGATTTGGGGAGAGCCAGGGACCAATGGCCAACACTCTTTCTATCAACTCATCCACCAGGGAACAGATCCCGTTCCCCTGGAATTCATTGGCTTTAGAAAATGCCAGCGGGGTCATGATCTTGTCATCGAAGGGAGCAACTCGCAACAAAAGCTGCTGGCCAATCTCTTTGCCCAATCGATCGCACTGGCGATCGGCCAACAAAATGAGAACCCAAATCGATTCTTCCCAGGAAATCGACCCAATCGGATCCTGCTAGCCGATCAGCTCACTCCCTACACTCTGGGCGCTTTGCTCAGCTACTATGAGCATAAAGTGACCTTCCAAGGTTTTATCTGGAATATCAACTCCTTTGATCAAGAGGGGGTGCAACTAGGCAAGCTGTTGGCAAATAAGATGTTAGATCTTTATAAAGGGACAGGAGCTTCGTTTCCTCTCGGCGAAGCGTTTTTGTGAATCAGTTCAGCTCCCTCCGGGAGATGAACTACTCTACAGCCTCTTGCGATTTTGATTTTTTGCCCATGAGATCCAATATCCAGTTTTTTGGGCGTAGTGATGAATCCTTGCCCCAGCTTCTCTAGCATCTGGCAAAAATGCTTTTCTCGAACAGGGTCTAAAGGCTGACCTAAATCATCGATAGCAAAGAGGGGAAGGGCATCGATTTTCTTAGATAACTCTTGCCATTCTGCCAACTTCAAGGCAGCCGTGGCTGTCTTCTTTTGTCCTTCGCTTGCAAATATGCGCGCTAGTTTGCCATTGATTAAGAAGGAAAAATCATCTCGGTGAGGGCCCGTTGCAGTCAGCTTGAGTTCGCTGTCGCGGCGCCGGTTTTTTTGGAGTTGCTCTAGATAGCCTTCGCCAGTTGCAGGATAGGAGGGGGAAAACACCATTTCATGGCACTCTTGGCCATGAGATAGGGCTTTCCCTTCTTTTTGAAGTGCTGGACTGAGAGAGGCAATGAGCTGGGTGCGCATTTTTTGGATCTGGGTGGCAGCTTGCGCCATCTCTGCTTCCCAGCAATCGATCGCATCCCATATCTGGGATCGCAAAAGGCAATTGCGTTGCTTCATCGCACGATAAAAGCGGCTCAAGTGATGGACATAGAGAGGCTCGCTCTGGGCTAAAGCGAGATCGAGAAACCGGCGCCGCTCACTCGGGGCGCCGCTCACCAATTCTACATCGCGCGGCGCATGGACAACGGATGGGAACAGTCCCAGAAGAGGGTTGAAATGCGCATAGGTATTGCCATCGATATGCAGTCGCTTGGTCTGCCCATCAAAGCTGAGCTTGAGATGGTGAGAGATCCCTTCGCGCACTCCTTCTGCTTCGAGGTAAAATGCGGCCTCTTTTTCTCGGATCAACTCCGATAAGTGGGAAGTGCGGAAGGAGCGCCCAATAGAAAGGAGGATGATCGCTTCAAGCAGATTTGTCTTGCCCTGAGCATTCTCGCCAAAAATCACATTGCAACCAGGTGCAAAGGTGATCTCTTCGTCCGCAATATTGCGGAAATTACGAATATACAACCCTTTAAGTTGCATAAGCAGCTGTGGGCTCAGACCGAGAGGCCGCTTCATTGAGCCGCATCGGCATGATCACGAATAGGGCGCTTGAGGAGTCGGTCACAAGCCCTGGATTATGGGGGTCATTGAATCCAAAGCGGATCGTCTCATCTTTGCTATGTCGCAAAATATCGAGAAAATAAACGGGGTTAAAGGCAATTTCCATCTTCTGTCCGGCAAAATCGACCGGCATGCTGACCCGCCCCTCTCCGATTTCTGAACTCATCGCAGCCAGTTGCAGCTGGCCTGTTTCAAATGAAAAGCGGACGCTATTGCTCGTATCCGACGTAAAAAGAGAGACTTGACGCAATAGCGAAGTCAATTCTTCTCGGTGGATGGTCACCTGATTGGTCAGCTTTGTGGGAATGACTCTTTCTACATCGGGATATTGTCCTGCCAGTAGCTTCGCAATCAATAGGGACGAGCCGCTTTCTAGCGCAATCTTATCAGGAGCCAAGCTCAAGCTGATCGTCTCTTCTGAATCGCCTAGCATCTTGATCATCTCTTCTACTGCTTTCAAGGGGATCACATAGTTGCCATGCAGCGTTGCACTATTGGCAATGGGGGCAAAGATTTTGGCTAGCCGTTTTCCATCGGTTCCTAAGAAAATCGCCTTTTGTTGCGCAATCTGGAGATGCACGCCATTCAGCATATAGCGGCTATCTTCTCTTGCGGCAGAAAAGGCAGATTTGGAGAGCATTTCGCGTAAGGCTGCTTGGCTAAAGGTAATTTCTGGAGAACCGGTTAGGTCAGGCAGCTGTGGAAACTCCGAGCGATTCATCCCATTGATCTTAAAGACCGAGGTTCCTGTTGTGATCTCCACGATCTCATTGGTATGTGCAGAGATTTTAATCTGAGGCGCAGTGATCTCTCGCACCAGTTGAAAGAATCGGCGTGCAGGTAGGGCAATGGCTCCTTCTTCAATCACCTTGGCCTCTGTATAGCAGCGCATACTCACCGCTAAATCAGTGGCACTAATGACCAATTGGTCATCCATTGCCTCCAGTAGGACGTTGGATAGGATGGGGATGGCAGGTTTCGCTGCAACGATGCTTTGGATTTTACCAATGATATTGAGGAGATCGATCTTAGAAACGACAGCCTTCATGAATACTCCGTTTCAGATAAAAATACTTTTTTTCCAACCTAATCGTCAAGAGCCGATCACTCATCTTCCCCTTTTTGTAAAGCGCGCTTTTGGTCCTTTTCTTTTAAGGCGGCTCTCTTATCATAGGCCCGTTTGCCTTTTGCTGTGGCAAAACGAACCTTGGCAATCCCTCGTTTATTCGTAAAAATGGAAAGGGGGATGAGGGTGAGCCCTTTTTGCTCGTGGAGGCGACGGATCCGCTCAATCTCGTTTTTGTGCATCAAGAGTTTACGCGGGCGCCTCTCTTCATGGTTGTGGATATTGCCAAAACTGTAAGGAGCAATGCTCGCCTGGAGCAGCCAGAGCTCGCTTCCTTTACAATCGATATAGGCATCTTGGAGCGAGCCGCCATGATTGCGCAGCGATTTGATCTCCGTTCCTAACAGGGCAATCCCTGCTTCAAACGTCTCGAGGATTTCATAGTCATGAGAGGCGCGGCGGTTAGAGACAAGTTCCATGATTATTCTTCAAATAAGAAACGGCCAAAAGGGGTCACTGTAAAGCAGTCGCGACCATTGCAGGTGCCGATGGTAACCATGCCCGCTTCAAAGAGCCATTCGAAGACTGTGGCATGGATCAATTTTTTCTCTTCTTCCGTATAAGTGGGGAGATGGTACTTCCAGTGCTTGCCCATCCTTTTGAGGGCAATCACAGAATCATCACTCAGCGTGACATGGACTCCCTTCACAAAATCGTCAAAATAGACCCAATTCCCATGCAAGACTCTCTTGATCGCCTTTTCTGCTTCTCGGACATGGCTTTGGGTCGGGGCTCCTTTGAGCCGGTTAAAGGGGTGGCGAAAAAGGTGTAAAGCTTTGTTTTCCAACGACATTTCTAGCCAGTCGGGCGCTGTTTCCAGGGGACAGAGTTTCCCATTTTTGACTGTAGCCAGCTGGATCAGACAGAGCTTTTCAACAACGTGTTCACGAAAGGAATGGGTAGATTTCGGTTTTTGGGAAATGGAGGCAAGCACTTCGTTCATCTCTTCTACAAAGGCGAAATCAGAAGGGAAAGTCCGCTCAATTTTAGAGAGGTCTGTAATAGGGGGAGCTTCTGTTTCATTTAAGAATTGCAGATACTGCTGCCACTCCTGAAAAGGGGTCAGGAGCTCTATCCAATGATCGCCCTCTTTTTTGTAGTGTAAACAGCAGATAAAATGGAACTCGAGTAAAAGGATCATCTCTTCAAACGCACGGCGGGTCAAGTTGTAGCGGGTGATGAGCTCTGTTGAAGTAAGCGTAAATCCTGGAGCATGAAATAGATCGTCGATGATCGCGTCGATGATGGGGTGGCTGGGCCGGATCTCTTCCAAATATCGCTGAAAGACGTGAGGCGTGAGCAGGTATTTTTCAACGATCGATTCGAAGATGTTGTTGGAGGTGCGGGGGATCGCATACCAGTTGGGAAGGACGTGGATCGGGACCTTTCGCAACAGGGCGTGGATGAATTCGACATCGGGTTGAAAGGAGGGATTAAATCGCAAGATTTGGAATTCGAAGTATTTACGCATGTCTTTGTCGATGATAACGAGATCGCCCTGTATCGTTACAAGTCCCGTTTTGAGCAGTTTATTCAATAAAGCGAGGAGGCGAGCCTCTTCGCAGGTGAGTTGGCGGGCAAACTTTTTCAGAGAAAGTTTCAGGGGGCTATAGAGGAGCTCTTCTAGGACTTCAATCTCAAATACTGAACAATCAGAGAGAAGCATCCGATTCGTAATGTCCTGCTCACAATTATAATCATAGAGGGAAACTTTATTTTTTCTGGCAGGGCTTAACTCAAGCATAAAAGAAAAGTATGAACCGACCCCCAATTCAATGCAAGAGGGCTCATTTCGACTTGAATATAATAATCTCTTCACTCATAAAATGAAATCAGAGCTAGATAACCTCTAAGGAGAACAAAAATGAAGATACTTAATTTCGTGAGCATGATTTTTCTGGTCTTAAGCGGCCTGAATTGGGGACTGTTGACCAGTTTTAACTTCAATCTCGTAGACTATATACTAGGACAGGTCTGGTTAGACAACATCGTCTATATTATTATGGGCCTGAGTGCGATTTATGCTGCGTTAAACTGGAAACAGCTCATCACTACAAAGCAACTCTCAAGACGATAAATCAGATCAGTTTTACTATTAGGCCTCGCAAAATTGCGAGGTCTTTCAATTTTTTTTCACATTCCAAAAATGCCCTCACAAAACCATGTAGAGGCCATTTTTGTAATTACGATTCCATGAAAAACAAAAGCTTATTTGTAATTATTTGTGAAAAAATATATATTTAAGTTTGTAAGGTAATGAGAAATTGCGGATATCCGCAGCAGGCGGGAGAAATGAAAGGTTCTCGCCGAAAAGAAAAATCTC
>JACQAR010000037.1 GCA_016194825.1 Chlamydiia bacterium | reverse complement strand
ATGTCGGTGATGTGCAAGAGCCCATCAATGCCATCGAGATCCAAAAAGACACCGAAGTCGGTGATGTTTTTCACGACGCCAACCAGAAGAGCTCCTTCTTGAATGTTATCGAGCAGCTCTGCTTTTTTCGTCACTCGCTCTTCTTCGAGCAATTCGCGGCGCGATACGACAATATTTTTTCTTTCAATATTGATCTTGAGAATTTTGAAATCGTATGTTTTGCCGATGAATTCATCGAGATTTTTGATTCTCTTGTTGTCGATCTGCGAGCCGGGCAAGAAGGCTTCCATGCCGATGTCGATCATCAGGCCGCCTTTGACTCGGCGCATCACTTTTCCTTTTACAATGGACCCTTCGTGGCAATTTTTGACGATATGTTCCCATTGACGGAATTTACGCGCTTTTTCGCGAGATAGAACGATCTGTCCATCTTCTCCCTCGGTTTGGTCGAGGAAAACTTCCACTTCATTCCCTAGGCTGAGCTCTTCAGGTTCTGTGAATTCAGCGATGGGGACAAGCCCTTCCGATTTCAAACCTACATCGATTACGACATAGTCCTTAGAGATTTCTACGATCCGGCCTTTTAGGATTTGGCCTACGTTCAATAGAGAGAGAGAATTTTCCTCTCCAGATTTTCCTTTTCCGTAAAGAAGATCACGGAATTGGCGTGCTTCGTGTTCTTGAAAATCGACATCATCGAGGACATTGCTCGCATTCCAGTCGTGGGAAGGTTGTGATTTGGGTGACATGTTAAAGGGTTTCTCCTGTTAATAAAATTCACTACGCGCCTGAGACTGTTTCAGCCAAAGGAGTAGCTTAAAGGAAAAAGATTAGCACGTTATGCGAATAAGGGCAAGAGAGGAGAAAAAAGAGGTTTAGGTAGCATCATGATTGTTTTACAAACCAAAAATAGACAATGCTATTTCTTTTTTTAGTTTGTTACAAATTTTTTTGTTTGAGATTCTATAGGGAGTCTGTGCATGCAGGTATTTGGAAAAGAAAATGTTGGAATAGTTGTGCTCAGAAAAATAACCAACGCGTTTTTGAAAAATAAAATTTTTTCTTTATTTTTTCTAAGTTCATTCGCTAGAGTGAAAATTTCGGGCGCTCTATAGAGAGCCTGGGAAAGTTTGCGGAACCGTTTTAAAATCGATACAATCGGCCACCCGCAAATGGAGTAAAAAAGATGTTAGTGATGAAATTTGGTGGCGCGAGCGTAGCAACACCAGAGTGTTTTTCCCAAATTGCCGCGTTGATTGCCGTGCGACTCCAAGAGCATAAGCAGGTTGCCGTGGTGGTCAGTGCCATGGCCGATACGACCGACCGCCTATTGGATCTGGCCCATCAGATTCACCCCAATCCTCCGAAGCGCGAGCTCGACATGCTTGTCTCCGTTGGAGAAAGGATCAGCATTGCCCTTTTGGCGATGGCCCTTTCCTTGCAGGGAATTGAGGCGATCAGTTTTACGGGCAGTCAATCGGGGATCATCACCTGCGAGAATCATGCAGATGCGAAGATTGTGGCGGTACGTCCCCATCGACTCCTTCCCGTTTTAGAAAAAGGGCAGGTGGTCATCGTAGCTGGTTTTCAGGGGGTGAGCCGCAAGGGGGAGATCACGACATTGGGACGTGGGGGTTCGGACACAACTGCGGTCGCTTTGGCGGTCGCTCTCGGTGCTTCATTGGTCGAATTTTATAAAGATGTGTCGGGGATTTTTACCGCTGATCCGAAAAAAGATCCGAGTGCTCAGCTTTTGTCTGAATTGAGTTTTGCCGATGCGCTCGATCTCATTGTGCAAACGGGAGCCAAAATTTTGCATCCTCGCAGCATTGCACTCGCTGCGAAAAATGGAATTGCCCTATCGATCTACTCCTTTCTTCACCCACAAGAGGGGGGAACGAAGATTGGCTGGGGAGAAAAAAAGAGAAACGAATCGATGCTCTTTGAGCATGAGGTGATTTGATGTTACTGGTTGCAGAGCAGTTGGAATTCGATTTTACATTCGGATGTCCTTCCATCGAGGCGGAGTACTATCGCGAGGGGGCCCAAGATTTGATCCAGAGGCTTGTCCCCCCTGATCTGCTAGAAGAAGGAGAAGGTCATCTGGCGGCCAAGCGGGCGCGCTTTTCCGATCTTTTGCCGATGATCTCGTGGTCTGAGTTGAATAAAGCGCCTTGTGCCCTTTCCGTCTTGCTCCTCTGCAAATACCGCCTCAACGCCTGCAACTTTTTTTACGATATGATCAGCCGCTGGCTCATGCCGAATAAGCGGGTCAATGTCGAGCTTTTCTTTGCTTCCGATGTGCGCTTGCCCCATCTCTCCGAGGAGCTGTTGAGCGTCGCAGAAATTGTGATCTATTTGAAGAGTGCCTCTGAGGTAGAAGAGGTGCGGCGCAATCTGCACGCGATTGAAACGGAGATCCGTTTGGGAGTCGTCTCTCACTACCATGCGCGTCGCATCCTCGAGTTCAAAGGACTGTCTCTCGATGGGAAGACGGCGATGATCCAAGAAAAGATCAGCTCGCTCATCCAGAGCCATTCCAAAGACTTTGATACGGGCATTTTTTCTCAAATGCGCCAATTTTTGGTCACTTGCCCCGAAGATTTCAAGGCATGCCGCGATTACCATCACATCAGCCGCATCATTTCGAATCTCCATTCTTTGCGCAAGATGTTGAAGCAAAGCCGCGACGTCTTTCCCTCTAAGCGGCACGTGATTGTGAAGTTTCTCAAGACACAGCTGAAAGAAGGGAGAGCAGTCAAGCCGGTGTTGGGCATTTTAGTGGGGCTCAATTTCTTGAATGAGCATGAGATTTTTGAAATGAGCCAGATCGTGCGTGCCATCCAAAAATTTGTGCCACGCGCCAAACTCGTAGAACATTCTGCCTTTGCCGACCGGATTTCTGATGCGAATCAACAGACGCTTTATCTCGAAGTAGAAAAGGAGCTGGGCTTTGATTTCACCCACGATGAGGTGCAAAAGTTGCGCAATGAGCTGCCCGATGCCATCAAAAATGCGATCGAGCCGCTCAACCGCCCCCTCTTCATGCCCCGCAATGATGAAGAGGTGCTGCGCAATATCATGTCTTTAGCCCGTCAGATCTTTTTCGCACCAGCGTGCCGAGTTCCTCTTTTCTGCGCGCTGATTGCTCGGTCGATCTCTATAAAGCACGCTCTTCGATTTATGCGCAGCTCACTCAAGTATTAGGGGAACTGCGCGATTACAATGGTGGCATGCTCTTCAAGCAAATTGAGCAAGTCAATGCGTTGCAACAGGCCTTAGGAAAGGGAACCGATTCTGTTTTACTGGAAAAATTTTTCTATGCGCTCATGCCGATGGAAATGCGCACTTCTCTCGACACAGAGACACTCAAGCAATTTTTTGTTCTATTCTTGCACGCAGTCAAGCGGGATCGGATGCGCAAAGAGGGAGATCTCTTCTTCAAGCAAGAGAACGCTCGCGTAATGGCCGTCTTGTCAGGAGCCGAACCTCCGCTGCAAAAGCAAATAGACGAGAGGCTCGAACAGCAAGGATATCTGGCGCATCGGTGGGTTCATTTTAGCCTGGAAGTGAGCGATGAAGCTTATGCTGGGTATTTACTCTTGAGCGAAGAAAAAGCGGAACAAGAGCGCTTTGTCGATGCTGTGAGAGACCTTCTCTGAATTAAATTTCTGTCGATTTTTTGGTTCTTTTGAGCCGATTTTCGACTTCAAAATTAGGGGGCTATATCGACACACAGTATATTGCCCCCCAATTTTGAATCGAAAAGTGGCCAAAATAACCTAAAAACTCGACGAAACGTTAATTCAGAGAAGGTCTCTGAGTAACAGGTAAATATTTTTTGTTCAAAAAAAATTGTTGCGAAGAAAAATCGGAACAATTTATGGAACCAAAAGTATGAGCTTTATAGATTCCATCCATTACCTCAATACCCTTCTCACGAATCTTTCGCGCGACATGTTAAAAGTACAGCGAGGGAACAAGGCGGCAGCGCAGCGCGTCCGCGTTGGCACCATCCGCTTAGAAAAAGTAGCCAGAGACTTTCGTAGAGAATCTTTGACTGCAGAAAAACGGGGCACTTTCAAGAAAAAGAAGAAGAAATAGAAGCGGTTGTCTAAAATAGATGTGTGGAAAACGCATCACCGATAAAAGTAGTATTTGACCGCTTCAATCTCAAGGGATATGGCATTGGGCTTCTGCCCAACCAGAAAGAAGTGGAAGTGCCTCACGCGCTTCCTGGCGACACCGCCCACATTGATTGGAAAAAGAAAAAACGCCCTCCCCAGAAAGGAAGGTTGCT
>JACQAR010000038.1 GCA_016194825.1 Chlamydiia bacterium | reverse complement strand
TGTGGCCATTGCCGTTCCTTTTCCTCACCCAACCCACTAGGGGTTGGCCTCGTCAAATGAACCGTGGCAGCTTTGCTGCCACTCGGAACTGGCCTCAAAATCATCGATTTTTCCGGGCAAAGCAGTTTTGCAACTGCCTCAAATATGTAAAAGTTATTGCTTCTGTGTTTCTATATTTTTATGTATAGTTTTGGATTGATGCGTAAAAGCTGGAGGGAAAATGAGCACAGCTAGGTTAACGATTGATCTGCCTAAATCTGAGCATAAGCGATTGAAAATGGTTGCTTCCATGATGGAACTTTCGATGAAAGAGCTCGTGTTGATGAGTGTCGAAGAGTTTATGCATAGAAAGCCCAACAAAGTAACCATTAAAGCGTTAAAACAATCGCAAGCTGGGAAAAACCTAAAAAAATTTGAAACGCTTGAAGAGCTATTCGGTGACTTGGGAATTTGATGTTGACTCCTGTACGTACTTCTCAATTCAAGCGTGATACAAAACTGGCGCATAAAAGAGGCCGGTCGATCTCTAAGTTGAAAGAAATCATGAAAAAACTGGCCGAGGAACTACCACTAGAACAAAAACATAGAGATCATAAACTCACAGGTGAGTATCGCCATCATCGAGAATGTCATCTCGAACCCGATTGGCTGTTGATTTACAGGACAACTACTACAGAAATTATCTTCGAAAGAACCGGGACGCATTCTGATTTGTTCAAAAATTAGATAACCATTTTTATGTCGGCACGCACGAAAATGCCCCCTACTAAACGCCCAACAGCTCTTGATGCGCGAGGGAGAAGAAAAAGAGCAACTCTCAGACGCAAAGAGTTGCCCACTCCTTGGCGCGAAGTCTATAGAAAAGAGCTAGAGGAATATGGCGAGGCTGCTCTTATGCTGCGTGGAAGCCGGCATAAGGCAGAGCTGACGCAAGCGCAAGTTGCAGAGGCTCTTGGCATCAGCCAACATCACATTAGCGAAATGGAAAACGGGAAGCGTCCTATTGGGAAAGAAATGGCTCTTCGTTTGGGTCGCCTTTTCAAGACGGATTACAGGAAATTTCTATAATGCCTGAAGCCGGAATCGAACCGACGACCTTCGCATTACGAATGCGCTGCTCTACCAGCTGAGCTATTCAGGCGTGCTAACTAGGATAAAGAAGCTCTGTTTTTCCCCTCAACCTTTTTTCCCCTCTTCGTGTAGTATGAATAGCCTATGACAAAAAAAATCCCCCTCTTCTCCCTCGTTATGCTCATCGTGGCAGCCATCGATAGTATCCGCAATTTGCCCGCTATGGGTCTTTTCGGTAGCTATTTGATTTTTTTCTTTCTCCTCTCGGCTGTGCTGTTTTTACTCCCCACGTCACTCATCTCCGCTGAGTTTTCCTCGCGCTATCCTGAAGAGGGTGGCATCTTCCATTGGGTGCGCCATGCATTTGGCCCCAAAGGAGGCTTAATCGCCGTCTGGCTACAGTGGATCAATACCATGGTCTGGTACCCCACCATGCTCTCTTTCATCGCAGGCACTTTAGCCTATCTGTTTGACCCTGCGTTGGCGCAAAATAAGGCCTATTTGGCGTCGGTGATTTTAGTTGTTTTCTGGGGGCTGACCCTACTGAATCTGCGCGGGATCCATGTCTCGGCCAAAATCAATAATTTTTGTGCCGTGATGGGAACTTTGGCACCCATGACTCTGATCATGGCGTGTGGCATCTGGTGGTTTGTCACTCATCCGTCTCAAATTGACTTCGGAAAAGCAGAATGGGTCCCCACCTTGGGTATGTCTCAGAACTGGGTCGCTCTGATTGCAATCATGGCGTCGTTTTTGGGTATGGAATTGTCGGGAGTCCATGTCAATGACATCGCAAACCCAAGAAAAAATTTCCCCAAAGCCATCGGCATTTCGATTGTTGTGTTGCTCTGTACGATGCTTTTGAGCTCGCTGAGCATCGCTGTGGTCATCCCAGAAAAAGAAATCCGATTGGTCGATGGGGTGATGCAGTTTTTCAGTAGAATGGGTTGGCCCGCCTTTGTCCCTATATTGACGGTCATGATCATTGTGGGAAGTCTGGGGAATATGATCAATTGGCTCTTATCTCCTGCCAAGGGGTTGCTACAGGCCGCAGAATATGGATTTTTGCCCAAATTTTTCTGTAAAAAAAATGCGCATGGCGTGGCTGTGCCCATCTTGATCATACAAGCAGTATTTGTGAGCCTGTTTTGCTTGGCGTTTATCCTGATGCCGAGCGTCAATGCGTTCTATTGGTTTTTGACCGACTTGAGCACCGAATTGTATATGCTCATGTATTTGCTCATGTTCGCCGCAGCTTTGAAGCTGGGAAGAGCAAAAGGGGAACACTTTGCACCGCCTAAAGGGACGCGCACCCTATTGTGCTCTATGGGGATGGTGGGAGCACTATTGACTGTTGTTGTGGGATATTTTCCTCCATCAGAAATCGATGTGGGGAGTGGTTTGAAGTATGGCCTGTTGATCGCCGCAGGGAACCTGATTCTAGTAGCCCCTGTACTGTGGATGTTTAGATTACGAAAAAAACATTGAGGAAGGCGTTAAGCCGGATTCTGTCTTGAGGGAAACCCCTCACGAGCCATCATTCCTCTAGGAGAGCTGTTGCCAGCTCTCTCATGCAGTCAGCTAGGGCCCGCGCGGAAAACGCGATTGGCCCGGTTCGACCTTGCTTCGGATAGGGTTTGCAGCAGCTTGAATTGCTCCAAGCTGATTGGCTCTTGAAACCAACCTTTTCATCCTGTCCCTCGGGAAGAGGGCGGGGTAGTTTCTGTTGCACTTTCCGTCGCTTTGCAGCGCCCAGCCGTTAACTGGTATCCTTTCCTGTGAAGTCCAGACTTTCCTCTGCTCTAGGCCTAAGCCTAAAACAGCGATGGCCTGCCTTCCTCAATAGAGAGCCAATTGCAAAACTCATTTACCCGGCAAAATCGCCCTTTTGTGGCCATTGCCGTTCCTTTTCCTCACCCAACC
>JACQAR010000032.1 GCA_016194825.1 Chlamydiia bacterium | reverse complement strand
GGATAGAGCACCCGCCTTCTAAGCGGGCGGTCGCAGGTTCGAGTCCTGCTCAATCCGTTACGGATTGAGCGCCGGGGATGCAGATGAAAAAAAAGTTGTTGGGAGACATTTCTCTCAAAGAAAAGACGGCTGATTTTAAAAAACTTTTTAAATCATTTGAGCATCACTCCCTTGCAGAGCTCAACGCCAAAGCCAAATGGGACCATGTCAACCGCGCTTTGTTGGAATGGATCCAAGCTCAAAAAGAACCTTGTTTCCTATTGTCTGATGTTCTTGCTTTCATTGCCGAAGTGGATGCAAAGAAAATTCTCCACCCCTACACCTTCAATCATTTTGAGCTTTGGCTCAACCAGTTCTCTGGCCTTTCTTTTGAAGAAAATTATCGCGTTCGGGGGAAAATTGCCGGTAAATCAATCGATCGCTCTCACTACCAGATCCTCTTCCCCATCGGGATGGGCAAGGTGTATGAGGGTACCCATTTTGTCACGGCCCATAAATCGCCCGACCTCGATACGACGGTTGCCTCCTTTTGGGGATGGCTCGACGCCTTTGCCGCCCGCGTGGGCGATGGCCTGCATATCTGGAATTTGCCCGGCGGACCTCCCCAATCGCAGATCGAGATCGATCTGATCTTCCGCGACTGCTTTGGAGAGGCGCTCTTTTCCCATCTTGCCAAGACTACCACTGCGCTGCACCTCACCAGCCTGGATCTGATGACGCAAAAGCGCTTTTTATGCAAATCGGTGACCGAATCGATCGCGAGTCTCGACCATGAGCGAGACCAAAACGCAATCGTAGTGACCGATCCTCAAGGGATCTATCTCGGAGATTGGAACAGCTTCGATGCCGAAGGAGTGCGGCAAGTCATTTTGCTTCTCAGTAGCTGCCTGCGCTGGTTTGAAAATCACTTGCATTTGGAGATCATTTCCCTGTTTGCGCAGCCGCAATTGAGCTTTAACGAAGTGCAGCCTGCAATGCAGCAGCTATTTAATTTGATCTTGGAGCAATGCGAGCCGGCCACAGAATTCACGCTGAAACAAAGAAACCAAGTCGACACTTTCTTAAGACAAGTGTTAAAAATGCCTCTGGGGATCCATTGTGATTTCGATGAGTTAGCAGATGCCCTGACTCGTTTTGCTAAAATTCCGTTCCACCGCGTCGAAGATCTGACGCAATCGCTGCGCAAGTTATTCGACAGCCGAGGCAAATTGAAGGAAAACCGCTCAGAAATTTTCACCTTTTTGCAAAAGGCGATCCAGGGATTGCACCAATCGATTTTTACCATCAGAGAGCGGTTAGAAAAGCTCGATATTGCCCTGCAGACCAAATACGAAGTTTTCGGCTCTTCTCCCCATTTTGTCACCATCCGCTCGGAGTTGGAAGAGATCCAAGGCAAAATGGGCAATCTTCTCTCCCTCACAGTCCTCTCTTCCGAAGGGAAACATCCGCTTGGAGTGATCTTGGCCTCCGACGTGAGGAAACCCCTTCTCGGCACTGTATCTCTGCGCGATTTTTGCAACCGAGAAGAGATGACCATTCCCCCTTATCTCGACGTCATCAGCGTCATTGACCACCACAAATCGTCTCTGCAGACCTTTTCCCCCCCCCTTGCCATCATCGCCGATGCCCAGTCGAGCAATTCCCTCGTCGCTCGCGCTGCCTTTGAGATCAACGACCGCCTCAAACGACATAAAAAAGGGGAGTCGGGCTTTCTGCATCCTCGCAGAGAATTTCTGGAATATCTCCATTTTCTCTATGGCATTTTGGATGATACGGACCTCTTAAGCAAGGTGAGCGCCATCGATGTCGAGTGTGTAGCTGCTCTGCTGAATCGCCTCAAGGGAAAAACCGTTGTTTCTTTGGATGATCTTCCCTTGGATGCATCATATCTCAAAAAAGCAAGCGCGCGCCTACTCAAAACCGAAGATCTCTATTCTCTTTACAGCAAAGTCTATGCATTTCGAGAGAAAGAGGTCGAAAAAAACATCACACTTTGTGCAGAGGGCAAACCCTCCAATTTCTTTGCCGATACCAAAGAGCAAAATGGATGCTGTCGCATAGGCCAAACCAAAATCTTTGCGAAAAATGCCGCCAAGCTACGCAAAGCAGAGACAGCGATTCAGCGCGTTTGGCTCGAGAAAGCCAAAAAAGTCCACGAGCAAAATAAAGAGATCGATCTTCACTTGCATATGATCAGCACTATTGTGAGTGCAGATGAGGTTTATCGAGGCGTAGAAGATGGTTATTCCCACAAAGATGAGATGTGGATCTGGGCATCATTTGAAGAAAACGGCATCGAGCGCCTCAAGCGTTTTCTGAATGCCTTCCAAAACTCGCCTGGCTTAAAGAATAATCCTCTCGAGGTAGAATTCCTTGGTGCCAATGCCAAAGAGTGGGCGCAGATTTTCAAAGAGAGTTTTCTGGAAATCTCTCACAAGAGCTCTAAAGAAGGGCTAGAGATGGCTGTATTGCGCTTTAAGGCAGGCTCATTGAACTCTCGGAAGGCCATGGTGAGCCCATTCCTTCCAAGGCTGTAGCTTTCTGCTAATGAAATAACCACAGAGAAGAAATTTAAATATAGATTCTTCTCTGTGGTAAATTTTTTCTATTTACCGATATGGCGTGATTTATTGAGGAGCGGGAGCGTTTTCTTCGATGATTTCGAGATTGACGCGGATCCCATTGCGGCTCGCCACAGACATCAGCAATGTCCGTATCGCATTGATCGTTTTCCCTTTTTTGCCAATGATCTTCCCAATATCTGATTTCTCTACTCCCAATTCAATGATGAGGGTATGCGTTCCTCCGATTTCATTGATTTTCACCTTGTCCGGGTAGTCGACGAGATTCTTAACAATGTACTCGACGAATTCTTTCATTTTGCACCTCTTTTGTCGTTCGCATATTTCAATCCTGAAAAAAAATCTTATAAAAAAGATCTCTTTAAAATCTACAAATTTGATGCGCAAAGAGAAGGCCCACAGAGCCGTTTCATCCACGATTTGAAATCTTCGGGGAAAGGAGCAGTGATCAGGATCCGATGTTGTTTGATCGGATGATTGAAGGCGAGACGGTAAGCATGGAGCATGTGCCGATCCGCCTGGTGACTGTTGCTATATAAGCTATCGCCTACCACAGGACAGCCAATGTGCTTGAGATGGACCCGGATCTGGTGCGTGCGCCCCGTTTTTGGTTTGACGAGCACCAAACTATGCGTTTCATTGTATGCGAGAAGCTGGATCTCGGTGATTGCTTCCCGCCCATCGGAGAGAACTGCCATCTGCTTGCGGTGCACCGGATGGCGTCCAATCGGAGCCTGGATTGTTCCATTCGCAGGACGCCCCGTGCAGATCGCCAGATAGGTCTTCTCTACCTGCCTGGAAGCAAATTGCTCGATCAATTTCTGATGGGCAAGCAACGTTTTGGCAGCGATCAAGACCCCCGAAGTTTCTTTGTCTAGCCGATGCACAATCCCAGGTCTAAGTGGATCGTCCCCCGGCATAGTTCCCTCGCAGTGCGCCAAAAGAGCGTGAACAAACGTACCCGTCCAATGACCCGGAGCTGGGTGGACCACCATCCCTGCAGGTTTGTGAATAGCGAGCACATGCTCATCTTCAAACAGAATATCGAGAGGAATGTCTTCTGGCTCGATAGAAGAACCAGGCAAGGCTTGGAAACAGATTTCAATCTCATCTCCCTCTTCCGGGACAACTCTTTTTTTGACTTTTTCCCCATTGACCAGGACAAAACCATTCTCGATTAAGGTCTGGAAGTAGGTGCGCGAATACACCGGAAAGCGTTGAGCTAGAAGCTGATCCAGCCTGCAAGCGAGGTCATCTGGCCCGATAAAAAAAGAATCAATTTCCATGCCAAATATTTTACCCTTTTTTGCCCAAGATCGCAATCTGTTATACTCAGAGGATGTTTCAAAGAAAAAGAGTGGGGGCGATTCTTTTGATGGGAGGCTCTGGAAACCGTTTTGGGAGCGAATGTCCGAAGCAATTTCATCTTTTGGCAGGCCAACCTGTGTATCAATATGCTCTTCAGACTTTACAAGCTTGTGGCGAGATCGATGAAATCGTTCTCTGCTGTCATCCCGATTGGGTGGCGGAGGTGCAGCAGGCAGCGCCTTTTGCTACGGTCATTCCAGGAGGTTCAACCCGTCAAGAATCGTCCTGGCATGCGCTCAAAGGGTTTCAAACACCTCCAGATCTGGTTCTCATTCACGATGCAGTGCGTCCTTTTGTGGCGAAAGAGGTGCTCCTCGCCAATTTAGAAATGGCCCACAGGCAAGGAGCAGCTGACACCTGCATTGCTTCAGCCGATACACTCGTTCATGCTCCCAATGGCCAGACGATAGCGGCCATCCCTGAGCGCGCCCATTATCTGAGAGGACAAACTCCGCAGACCTTTCGCTATGATTGGATTGTCAGTGCCCATCTCCAGGCGCAAGCGAAAGGCATCACCAATGCCAGCGATGATTGCCGGCTTGTCTTAGAGGCGGGCTATTCCATTGGCATTGTGCGTGGCAGCGAGGAGAATCTCAAGATCACGACGATAAATTCATAAATTGCAGGCGTCTTTTACCTGCGCGCCTTCGCCTTCACTCGAGCCAACATAATACAAGTTGGCCTCTCGCTCCAGGCTTTGGTGCTCGGCAAAATACGCTGTGCACTTTATGTCTTTATTTTCCGCGAATGGTATTATTCCTTTTGCGATGAACCTTATCCCGGTAGTACAATCTTCCCCATGCTCACGGTTACGATTCTGGCAAAAAATGCAGCGCAAACCCTCGCCGGTACTCTCGATTCCTGCCGACTTTTCCCTGAGGTGCTGCTCTTTGACACAGGCTCTACAGATGCAACCCTCGAGATTGCGCGCGCCTATCCCAATGTGCGGATTGTCAAGCATCCCTTCATTGGCTTTGGCCCGTGTCATAATGCCGCTGCCAAAGAGGCGCGCTATGACTGGATTTTGTCGCTCGATAGCGATGAAGTGCTCTCAGAGGCACTAGTCCAGGAAATCCTCTCGCTTTCCCTCCATCCCAAACAGGTCTATGCGATCCACCGCTGCAACTATTTCCATAACCAACGGATCCGCTGCTGCAGCGGCTGGTACCCCGATTGGAATATCCGTCTGTTTTGCCGGACGACGACCAGTTTTACAGACGATCTCGTCCATGAAACGGTTCGCTCCCAGGCTCTTTCTATCGTCCGATTGCAGGGAAAGATGTACCATACCCCTTATCTGTCTATAGAGCACTTGCTGCAAAAGATCTCCTCATTGAGCAAAGCAATTGGGCATGGAATAGGCGCTTTTTTGAAAAACTACTTTTTGAAGAGAGGGTTTTTAGGAGGCAAAGAGGGCTTCATCATTTCCCTGTACAACGCGCAATGCTCCTACTACAAATATCTCAAGCTCGCTTGGCGCAATAACTCCCTGTAAACCCGTTCTGGAGAGATTTGGGCCAAGCAGAGATTCTCTTCTTTATTGAAGCGGCAGGTTTTTTTTTGGCAAGGAGAGCAAGATAGAGTGGATTGGAGGTGAACTTGACTGCCTCCATTAGCTCCAATCAGACCAGAATCGGTGGATCCGTAGAGCGTGATCGCGGGAATATTGAGCGCCGCGGCCAAATGGCTCAGCCCGGTATCCATCGAAACACAGGCTTTCGCTCTCTCTAAAATATAGCCAATCTCCGAGAGAGAAAGTTTGGGCAGCACCAGCACTTCGGGGTGAGTGGCCAGGCGCTCTGCCCGTTGGTACTCCACGAGATTGCCCCAGGGAATTAAGATGTAAAAGCCCATCTCGGTCGCACGCCGAATCAGTTCCTGCCAATGTCTTTCAGGCCACAGCTTCGTTTGCCAGCCAGCATTGGGAATGAAGACGAAGTATTCGGTCGGCAATTCTACACTTTGGGGCCGGAGAAATTTCTCTCTTTGGATCTGAAAGTCGGGAGGAGAAGAGGGGAGTGGATAGTGGAGAGCAGAGGAAAAGAGCTGTCGCAAACGGTCGATCGCGTGGAGTTTTTTTGAGGCTGCATAGGTTTTTTGATAGGCGAGATGAGCGATCCATTCGCGTACCGATTTCCGATCAAAGCCGGCTCTCGGACCCTTGGTGCATAACGAGAGGAGTGCAGATTTGAAATTCCCCTGCCCATCAATCACTAAATCGTACGATTCTTTTCGCAACGCCCCGATGAGATGTTTGATGGCGGCAGATCCCTCTTTCCAGCCCGTTTTCCATTTGCGGTGATTCGTAATGTAAAGCCGCTTTACATTGGGATGCCAGAGGGCGACTTCTTGGAAATGTTCATCAATGACCCAATCAAACGTAATGCCAGGAATTGCTTTTGCAGCATCGCTCAGAGCGGGCAGTGCATGGATCAGGTCTCCGAGTGACGTGAGCTTGATGAGCAAGATTCGTTTCATGCGCGATAAGGATAATAAAAAGAGACAGTGAAGAACAAGTTATTTTCGTGTGAGCGAAGCGGGACAGTTCCCGAATCGGCCCAGAGCGTAGTGGAGAGCTCCCAAGAGTCCCGCCCGTAGACGGCGGGTGCGCTCAAGCCGTGCTGCGTCGGGCTTTTGCAGCAAATTTTGCAGTCCGCGGAGAAGCAGATGGCGCATCGCCTTCAAAAGCTCGGGAAAGATGACCTGATGATAAATAGCTCGCCTCTGTGCAAATGTACGATTCCTATTGAGCCAAAGTAGGCGGCTTCTCCACCAAAAATAATGGGTATGGGGTTTGCCGCCCGTAAAGGAAGCGGAGATTTTGTGCCAGATTTTTGCCTGAGGTGCTGTCCATGTCTCAAAACCAGCGCGGCGGGCGCGGTAGCAAAAATCGACCTCTTCCCAAAAGAGAAAAAATTTGGGCTCTAAAAAGCCGATCACCTCAGGCACAGAGCGATGCATCAAGAGAGCCGCTCCGCAGACATAATCGGCCTTCTCCATGAACTCGTAGGATATGCCATCATCGATACACCCTTTATAGTTGGAGGTAAATTCCGCCATTTCAGGCTGCCATAAGCCCCCCAAATGATCGATCGTCTTGGGAGCATCGTAGCTGTAGATTTTGGCTCCCAAAATTTTTGCCTGCGGCTGCTCTTGGGCAGCGCGCATAAAGGCGTCAAGAAAATCGGGCGCGACAATCGTATCGTTATTGAGCAGTAAGATCCAATCCGCTCCTTTGCGCAACGCAAATTCGATCCCCTTATTGTTGCCTGCTGCAAATCCCAAATTCTCTCCTGTCTCAAAGATGGGGATCTGGGGGAAAGCTTGCCGGATGGCAGCGACCGAATCATCGCTTGAGCCATTATCAATCACAACAGTTTGAAATTTTCGGTAGGTGACCTTTTGCAAAGAGCTCAGACATTCCAAAGTGTCTTTTTTGCCGTTCCAGTTGAGTAAGATGATGAAGATTCTATCCATGGTATTTCGACGCAAGATAAGGGTCCCAAAGAAATCCGGTGCCAGAGAGCGCCACATCCGCTCCCGCTTCAAAAAACAAATCGAAATGCGCAGGGAGTAAAATGCCTCCGCATCCCAGTAGCGTGAGCTCAAGCTTTTCTTTTTGAATGATCCTGGCAGCATCGCGGACAAAATGCAGAGCCGTTGGCCGGATAGTGCCCCCTGCAATTCCCGCTGTTTTCCGCTTTTCACCGAATGCGCATTGTCCCTTGTCGTTGACCACTTCCATAGGGACTGGCAGGATACCGGATAAAGCTTGAGCGCCTCCTTTAGCGGCTGCAATCAAAATTTGCTCCATCTGTGCATGGTTGGCAAAATGTCCCACTTTAACGATGAGCGGCACGGTCCCCAAGGCAGCGCTGAGTTTGCGCGTGTATTCAAAGACCTGATCGGAGCTCATATAAAATGAGGTGTAATTGGCCTCAATGATATGAGCGCCGGCCTCTTTGGCCAATAAGGCAGCAGAGACAAAATCGTTCACACTATCTCCAACGACAGGAACGACCAACACTTGCCCTTTTTGCAAAGCCCCTTTTGCTTTGTTGATGTCTTCTAAAAGCTCCAGTTGGGATGGCGAAGGAGAGTCAAAAGAGACCGTTACGCTGCAATCTGCCAAAGAGAGGGGAGGCTCAGCCAAAATTTTGACCCGATGGTCTCCCATTCGCTCTACATAGACGATATTCGGAGGAGGAAAGCCTAGGTGGAGCCGGTTCCGGATAGTTCGATAGATCAAAAGATCCCATCCGAGTTGACTGGCCAGAGAGACCCATTTTGCATTCAAGAGAGGACCTGCAGCCACCCCGATGCGCGAGTGGAGCGAAAACCCGAGAAAATCAACTGGTTTGTGTTTTGTTCTCTCTGGAATTTTTTCGTCGAAAATCGGGCCTTTTGCCGCATTTTCTGCAACTGATCGCGCGATGTCATATAAGGGCATCGTTTTCATTCCCCTGGAAATAGACTGTGGTAAGGCACCATCGCCGCTTCCCATCGACTCAAATAGCGAGAGATATTGCCAAAAGCCGCCGTATCTAAAATTTCAAAATGCCCTTGCATCGATTTCGGAAGCTGATTGTACCATCCCATATTGTAGGGGAATTGCTCGTAAATATAAACATCTCGCTGCAAAATATAAGCAGAAAAGTCGATCAGATTTTTTTGTTTCATGTCTTTGAGGATCGCCTCTGGATCCATCAGCGCTTTTTCTGAGAAGAGTTGAAAGACGGCTGAGGAGCCGTCCTCTTAGGCAGTATTCCCTCGAGGTTGAAAAAACTGCTCGGTACTGTGATGATCCGATGGGTCGTGTATCTTTTCCCTTGTGCTTCGACAGTCAGCGTCCCCCCCTGCATAAACACTGTATCTACTGAATGATTGAGCAAGTAGACGATAGGGGTTTTCGCAATGATCTTTTCTAAATTGTGGATCAGTTCGTAGCAGCCGCGAGAAAAATAGTATTCCGAGTGCCCGTTCCACATCTCGAATGGTTTTTCCATGGGGACCATCTTGCACCCCACATATTTTTCCAGGAACGCTTTCACTTCAGGTGTGGATCCCACCAATTGATGACACCCCATATCCACGTGAGAGATATCGCAGGCTCGGATCGATTTCCAAGCACCACCCGCTTCGGCTGCTTGGTCGAGGAGCAATACCTTTTCTCCCGAAAACGCTCGAGAAATCGCCTCCAGCATAGAGATGGGACTCGTCCCAATGACGACACAGTCAAAATCAGCGGCTCCTAAAAGGAAAAGGGGCAAAAGGAAAATGAGCGCCAGGCACTTTCGCATAAGCGAAAAATGTTAAGCGATATTTTTATTTTCAGGAATCCTTTTTTTCACTGCTAGAAAGTGAAGCATCAATCCCGAAACGATGAGCATCCCTGCTCCCACTTTCCAGACATATATAGGCTCGCTCAGAACCAGCGCCGCGCTACTCATCCCAAAGAAAGGAACCAACAGAGTGAAGGGAGCGACCATCGAGATAGGGTAGAGCGATACGAGCCAATTCCAG
>JACQAR010000031.1 GCA_016194825.1 Chlamydiia bacterium | reverse complement strand
CGGATCAAACGAACGAGCCGACTTTTTAAAGTCGGCGAGAGAGAGCGATAAAAATCAGCGAAAAAAGAACGATTTTAGCAAACAAAGCAGGTTATGCAAGAGGTCTATTCTACACTTAGGACAAAATAAGCCGGAAAAGCGAAGTGGTGGTTAGGGCGAGGAGTCGCTTGCACCGTGACCTCTTTTCCGATGTACTTTTCTAAGTCAATATGCGTGCTATACAAATAGGCTACGGGGACGTCTCCTACTCGTAAAATGAAATCGCCGGGGCGGTCTTTGACCATGTGCTCATAAGGCTCAATCGTTCCGCTTAAAACAGACGCATTGGCTTTTTGTTCCGCATAAAAATCGTCGATCTTTTTGCCGATATGAAAAGCGCTCCAGCTTAAATACAAAGACTCCTCAATCGTATCCCACATCCGCATCGGTTCGGTCATCTCGGTTTTTTTTTGTGTCCTTTTTTGCCAGAGATTTGGATTGAGTTGCACCGGCGCATCAGAAAAGAGCTCTTGTTTTTCAGCCTTGTGTTTAGCGATCAGCTCATTTTTTGCATCATTGCTCAGTTCTGCTTTTGCTTCGAGATGTTCGATCTTCTTGTTCAGAATCGTTTCTTTCAAAAGGGCCAGACCTTCTTTGGCTTGCGTGCACGCTTCTGGGAAATCGGCGAAATTGCGCAGGATGTGTTGGAATGCTTCGAGGGCTTGCTGGGCATTCATTTCGGGGTAGCTCTTTTTGCATTCTGCTTCCGACATGAGATAGGCAGAATTCAACAGGTCTTCTACCTGCGTTTTTCTTTTTTGCATGGTCAAAAGATATTCAGGGCCACCGACGGGTTCAATGAACTCTTTGGAGACGAAGAACCGGGTTCCTTTTGGAGCATCGATCTGCAGCCATTTGTGATTCATAGAGCAGACTTGCCCTTCTACTCGGTCTCCCACTTGGAGCTGCCCGATGATGGGGGCATCTGGATGGGGTTCGAGCCGTACGTTGACCCGATTTGCCTCGACAACACCATCTAATATATAGCTGCGGAAGACATAAGCTTTTGTATTTTTTGTTGGCTCAATTCCATAGAAATCGCCTGCGTCGGATACCACGAGGAGCAGCTCGTTCTTATCGATCTGGCGCAAGATATGGCTTTCGAGATCAGGTTTCACGCGGATGCGGACCTTATTCGCCGTTACTTTGCCTGTGAAAGGCTTGAAAGTTTCCTGCGTTTTTTTTGTCTCTGCAGCAGTAGTAGTAGGTGTGGCCACGGTGCCTGCAGCGAGTAGATAAGCCAAGAATAAGCTAGTGATCATTGCCAATACTCCAAATGGTGCAAAGCCTATACTATGCATTTCTCTTAAGAATTGGCAAGAAAAAATGAAATGGGTTATCTAAAAAAATATGCACTTATTAAGAAGATTTCAGAGAGAATTTTACCATGTTTTCCCCGCGTTTGTATTTTTTCTAATTGTATTTAGCCTGATCAATTATACCGAAAAACTGTTGTTAAGGGGGAGTAATGTGCCGGTATTTACTTTCTGGGAAATCGTTGTGGCGGCTGCTTTGATTGCCAAAGTCTTACTGGTACTGGACCATTTGCCATGGATCGATCTATTTCGCAAAAGGCCTTTGATTGCGAATGTCTTGTGGAAGACGTCTCTGTATTGGTGCGTGACGTTTCTCATTCGTTTGTTGATTCGCTTCCATCCTTATTTATTCAGTGGGGAGCGATTTTTGATTCGGATTGTACATTTTTTCAACGACATGAATTGGAGTTATTTTGTGGCGGTGCAATCGTTTTACCTGATGGTGTATTGCATTTTTGTAACGGCGCGGGAGCTCATTGTGCAAATCGGTCCCAAAAAGCTGCGCAAGGTTTTCTTCGGATTCTGAGGGTGTGTGGCATAATTAAACTCATTGATTATAGAAAATAACCACAGAGATAGACACCACAGAGAAAAACGGAATTTATAGTCAATTTTCTTCTCTGTGGTGAATCTTTCCTGTTTACTGAGATAGGTTCTTTTAAGTACTCAACACTGCCTTGAGGTGCTCGCAGTGCTTTTCACCGCAAGTGCAGCCGAGCGGCTCGCCTAAAAAGACGTTATACTGTTCGTTGGTGTCGAGAGGGTTGGTGACCGAATAGAGCTTTTCCGCGGTTTGCTGGATGTCCCAGTTGCGGAAATGGAGGTCGGCGTCATCGACTATTTCTTCCGTGCTGGCTTTTTGCAGAGGCGCTTCGTCATGCAGAACGCGAGCGACTTGACAAAACATGCAATTGCAGTTGGGTTCTGCTTGAGGTATCTGTGTCGTGTCGTCGAGGCCCAGCGCGCGGGTCACGGCAGCAATTTTTTGTAAAATCTCCAGAGGAAGCGGGCTCAGATTCGCTTGTTCAGGATTGTGGGCTGTTGCAGGCAACACGGTGCCATCAGAAGAGACGGGCAGCTGGAAAGAAAAAGGACTTTCTAACATTTTTTTTACATCCACCCCTACTTCTCGATCGGCGTAGCGGGAGTGCGCTTCGAAGATGGTATCGAGACTGCCTTGATCCAGCCCTGGGATCTCCACTCGGCTTCCATCATACATGGATACGACGAGCTGACCGTTAGGGTCTGCTTGCAGACTCAGGATGTTTTTCCAGGAGGTAGATAGGTAGGGAGGGATACTGAGCATTTGAGCAGATATTTTTATTTTCATGATCTCAACCCCTCTTTGCCCCCTATTATAAATTAACTTGAGTCTGACTGTCAACGAATTTAGCAGTTAATTATCTCGTTTGCTGGTTCTCTGTTATAACGCTCTGTGTTTTATGGTGTTGCTCTTATAAAAAAATCCTTTACTTGCAAAGTGGTATGCGAATGGCTATAAGCTGGAATTTTGGAGGTGAAAACAATCTTGTTTCGGTTCTAAATTTTTATAAATCTTTAAAGAGGTAGATTGATGATAGTGGCTCAAACAAACAGGAAAAATACCCAGCCTACTTTAGGGGAAAAAAGCGTGTCTCGAAAAACATTTGTAATCGATACCAATGTGTTAGTCCATGATGCAACAGCCATCAAGAAATTCAAAGAAAACGATGTTGTGATCACTCTCTCAGTCTTGGAAGAGCTCGATGGTTTAAAGCGACACGCCGATGAAGTGGGAAAAAATGCTCGTGAAGTACTGCGCTACATCGATTCTTTAAAGATGCAGGCGAGCGGGGATTTGCATACTGGGGTGATGATTCCTGAAGGGCCTAAGGTGCGGATCCATCTCGATGCCCGCTCAGAGCGGACAGATCGCTTCCCTCTTCCTCTCGATCGCCATAGCAATCGCTTCCTCTTGTCCGCCTTTTTACTCCAAGAGCGAGGAGAATCGGTGGTCATCGTCTCCAAAGATTTTGTCACGCGTGTCAAAGCAGAGGCGATGGATCTCGAGTCAGAAGATTATGAGAGTCTCAAGACCTCCTATGAAGAAATGTATCGGGGGTTGCGTAAGATTGAAGTGCAGAAAAAAGACATCGACCTATTCTATAAAGATGGTGTTTTGCCTCTTCCGGAAACGGGATTTCGTCCGAATGAATATGCGCTTCTTACCTCTTTGGAAAATTCCTCAGCTGTGTGCAAATACAGCGAGAAGACGAAGAAATTGGAGCCTTTGCTCCAAATTACGCGCGATATTTGGGGAATTCAGCCGCTCAATATTGAACAGAGGTGTGCAATTGACCTATTGCTGCGCGATGACATCCACTTAGTCACGCTCATTGGTCCTGCGGGCACGGGCAAAACATTGCTCGCCTTAGCTTGCGGAATGAGAAAAGTGTTCGATGATAATATCTATTCACGGATTCTCATTTCTAGACCGATTGTTCCGCTTGGAAAAGACATCGGCTATCTGCCTGGGACGAAGGAAGAGAAGCTCTATCACTGGATGCAGCCCATTTATGATAACCTCGAATTTCTTTGCTCGACGACGAGCGGCGAGGGGAATGGAGCAGCCTCTCTCGAATTCATCATGGAGAGCAAAAAGATTGAGATGGAGGCGGTCACCTACATCCGAGGCCGTTCTTTGCCGAAGGTCTATATGATCATTGATGAGGCGCAGAACCTCACTCCGCATGAAATCAAGACCATTATTTCGCGAGCAGGAAAGGGAACGAAGGTCATTCTTACAGGGGATCCAACGCAGATCGACAATCCCTATTTGGATAAAGATTCGAATGGTTTAACTTACACAGTGGGTAAGTTCAAGAACCATCGGATCTATGGCCACATGTTCTTAGAAAAAACAGAGCGCTCCGAGCTCGCCTCCATTGCGGCCGATATTCTGTAAAGGTCATCTCCCTGCGGGAAATGAACCAGGCACGGGCACAGGCACGGACAACGGTTTTCCTTCAGCCAACCCCGCGCGCAGGTGCCCGTGCCTTTGCCTCTGCCCTTGCCTACTGGGGATGTTGGCGCGAATACTCTCCGAGGCAGAGAGCGGTGGCCACTGCAACGTTGAGGCTTTCCACATTGCCCGTTCCGGGAATGCAGAGCGATTCTGTCGCCAGTCTCTCTGTGGCCTTGCCCAACCCTTCCGATTCTGCTCCAATCGCAATGATGCTTTTTTTAGGAAAATTGTATTGATAGAGAGATTGCCCTCGGTGTGAAGAGGTCGCTAGGATAGCAAACCCTTGTTCCTTGAGCCATCGGAGTGTGTCCAAGGGTTTGGTCAGCGAGACCAAAGAAAGGAGTTCTACTGCCCCTTTAGCAATCCGGCAACAGGAGGGAGAGAGCGATGGGAGTTTGTCCCCCAGAATATAAGGGATCCCAAAGTGTGCGGCTGTGCGCAAGATCGAGCCGAGATTATGGGGATTTTGCACGCCGTCCAAATACAAAAGACATCCCTGAGGAACTGCTTTTCGAAACGCGTGTTCAGAAAGGGGCTTTTTCTCTTTGGCCAAAATGCAGATCCCTTCGTGATGGATCGAGTCAGAGACCCGATCGAGCTCTTGCTTGGGAATGATGTGGTAGGCTTTTTTCTGCGAGGCGCACCATTTGAGCAGCGAGGCAAAGGTTTTGACGTTCGATTCATCTAAATAGAGGCGGATGATGTCCTGGGATCGGTGCTTGGCAAGTGCCTGGCAGGCATGGATGCCATAGTATTTGACTTCTTTCATTCAAATCGGAGGGGCTGAAGAAATTTACGGCGAAGGAAGAGGGAATAGCCGACTGCAGAGAGAAGCGCAATCGCCCAAACCGTGATGTTGGGGAAGGTGAAGTGGGGCTTGGGCGGTTGAGGGAGTTTCCCCCAACGATCTCCCGCTGGCCAAAAAAGAAAGCTAGGGCTGCCTCGCAAGTTCGATTGCGGGACGAACCCAAATGCGCGGCTGTCTGCGCTCATGGCATGGTTATCGCCGAGCACGAGGTACATGTTATCGGGAATCGATAGGCCGTATTTTTTGAGGAAAGCGGTATCGATTTTTCCATCGGCAGTGATCGGAGGGCCTCCATCGTCAAAGGGAAAATAGGGATGCACGGAGGTGGATATCGATTGCTTTTGGTATTCCCGCTTCAAGAAACGGACTAAGAGGGGATCGTCTTTTTCTAAGATGGGCGCTCCCATGAGGTAGAGTTTGTTGTCTCGAAAATAGGCGTAGCGAGAGGGGTGGGAGCGGCTCAGCTTATTCGGGATATACGATTCAAAGAACTCCATCCCTAAGTTATACAGGAATTGGACCCGCTCTGGGGTTTTTGCTAAAAGAGGATGCCCTTCTTGCAATTCTTCAAGGATTCCTCCGAATAGTACTTTATATGCTTTGCCGTTCAGGATTTCATAGGTTCCCTCTGGAATGTCCGATACTTTTGCGTAGTAGGGGCGATAGAGCGGATTCTTGGGATCGTATCCATACCGGTAGCCCACTCCTTCTTTGACGCCAAAGCGCGCGGTGGTCATGTGCTGCGCAATTTTTTCGATTTGCTCTTTATGCAAAGGAAGTAGCGAGACGCTGTAAGAAAGATCGGGGCGGAGTCGGTTGAACTCGTCGCGGATGATCTGGGAATCGAGGAGGCTGGGATGGTGGGCCAGCTCTAAATAGAGAGGCGCCTCTTCTAAATCTTTAAGAGCACTGGGATGGATTTCTTTTACTTGTTTGGCAGTCAGGATGCGCGACATGGCATAGTTTTTAAATCCCCAGAGATCGCTGTAATGTGCCAGTGGAAGGGCTTCTTGGATGGGAAGCATTTCTCCAAAGGCTTTGCCGAGCGGTGTGATGTGTAACTTGGCGACAGGGAGGTTCATCTGGTAGAGGATGGCGGGGCTAAATGCTCCATAGGTTTGTGCAGTGGGTGCTTGGGGTGTTTCTACTTTGCCATCAAATCGGATGTAGGGGATGTGTTCGAGCGGCTCAAACCAGGGTGTGTCTCTCAGCTCCGTAAGCTCTTCGCCACGAGCGTTAATGCCGTAGATTTTTCCTCCATAAAAATAGAGGGTATCGCCAGGCTTGCCAATGAGCCTTTTGACAAACATCTTTTTGCCTGGAAAGAGATAAAAATACATCGTATCGACATCGGGGATGTCCATACCTTTGCCGGTAAAGACGACGATGGCTCCTCGCTGGATTAAAGAGGGGTCAAAATACAAATGCGAGGTGGTCAGGGGGATGTTGATGCCAAAATCGGTTTTGGAGACGAGCAAAAAATCGTTTTCTTTCAATGTAGGACGCATCGAGCCTGTCGGAATGGTGTAGGGCTCGAACCAGCTTTGCCGAATTCCAATGGCTAAAATCAGGGCAGAAGCAATCGCAAAAATCGAATCGCGGGCCTTTTCGAAGGTGCTTTTTTTGAGATATTGGTGATTGAGTGATGCGAGTTGTTGAGAGAGGTGTTGGGCGGCGACGGCTTGTTTTGTCAAAATGGCTGCATGAAGCTCTTTGAGTTGTGCTTGCAGGAGCTGCTTGGCTTTTTGGTCCAGTTTTTCCGCTTTTTTTCGGTAGTTTTTATAGAACTGCCTCAGCGATTTTTTGGACCTTCGCAAAGAGTAAAAATCTCTGATTTTTTTGGTGAGCATCTTAAACAAGATTATACTAACCCCCTCTTTCTAGCAACTGAAAAGGATTGTGGAAAACTTGTTCATAACTTGGGTAAATCGTTGATTGCGTGTTGGTTGGGCTTGGTGTGTGTGCAGCCTTAACTGTTTCTTGGTGAACGGTTTATGACAAATTCTTGGTCGGTACTTTGTGTGTCGGAAAAGTTGTTCAAAAGTATAAATTTTTGATCAACGCCAAATAAAAGATTTGGAAGTTTCGGTGTAAGATTCGCTATATCCGACTGGCACGAGAAGCCAATGGTAGCGATGCTCTTTTTGCAAAGAGTTTTCGAGTTCTTCGTTTTCGACGCCAATTGTGAGCCATTCTTCTTTTTGCTCGATATGGGAAAAACAGACGGGCGTAATTTCATGCTTTTCATTAGTCACATCGATGGCATAGAGCTCGAATTCTTTGTAATAGCGAGGACTCTTGAGGTTAAACAGTAAGCCTGTTTTCGTCTTTTTGGGAGAGCCGAGGAATTCGGGCACCCTTCGAGGAAAGGTGCGGTAGCAAGAGGTAAAGTTATGGCCTGCATCTACCGTTTTCACTTGTGCGTTTGTATGGGAGCCGTCAATAGAGATCCAAAAGGGGAAGGGGAACCGATGGGCATGGTCGAAATAGAGGGTCACTTTTTTCCCTCCCATTTCGCTCCCATCAGTGGGCCAGGTCGCTTCAAACGCATCCAAGCTAGAGCCTTCTTCTTTTTTTCCTTCGAGCATGAGAGGGGGTTCCCAAATTTTTCTATAGTCATTTTCCCCATTGATGGGGGGAGGGCCGATCCGTTTGCGGTTGTCTTTGTTTATGGGTTGCAACGGAAGGCTCAAAAGGGTGGAAAAAAGATTTTCCTCTGTGGAGAGCTGCATCCAGGTAGAGCGGGAAAAGGAGTAGCATTCTAGGACTTGGCCATTGGTCAAATCCATTTCTATCACAGCCCAAGAGGTGTGCCCAGGGGCTCTTTTTTTGACCCAATCGGTCCAAGAGATAGGGAGAGTCAAATTTTGCGAGGGAATGCTGATCTCTTCAATCACTAAAGTCTGGTCAGAAACGGAGCGGATGGCGACAAGAGTAGTGATCTTGTTGGCTTCAAAGACAAAAAAATCCCCATTTTTTGCCTGGACAAGTCTTTCTTTGAAGGAGTGGCTGAAAAGCGAAAAGGGGAGCAACAAGCAGAAAAGGATTCGGCTCATACATACATTTTACTATTATAGGTATTTGACATATAGAGAAAATATGTTGCGACACAGGTCTTTTTTGCTGACAGCGGTTCTCTTGTTTGCTCTTACAGGGATGGCTCTTATGCGTCCGCAGGCCCAAAAGGAGGTAGAGCAGATCGATCAACAGATCGAGCAGCTCCAAGACAAGAAAAGAGGCTATGAAGCGAGAGCTCTGCGCCATGAAGACTATATCCAAAGGCTCCAATTTGACGACCGCGCTTATCTAGAAATGCGGCGTCACGGCCAATTAGCAGACGAAAACCGAGCGCGGGCGGCCCAGATGCAAGAAGAGATCGATCGACTGCAGGCAAAAAAACAACAGATTTTGGAGAAGGAAAAACGTGCGGGCCGTGTTTGATTCCTCGATTCTCTATAGCCAATCTCTCGCTTTGTTGACCGATCTGTATCAGATCAACATGATCTACGGTTACTGGAAAAGCGGTCTTTGGAAAAAGCAGGCAATTTTCCATCTCCATTTTCGAAAATGGCCATTTCAGGGAGGGTTTGCGATTGCAGCGGGATTAGAGACGGCCATCTCTTTTTTAGAAGCGCTCCGTTTTTCCGATTCCGATCTGGGTTATTTAAGGACTTTGCAAGATGGCAATGGAAAGCCGCTTTATGAGGAAGAATTTCTCCACTTTCTGGCCCAGTTTCAGTTCGAGTGCGACATCGATGCTCTTCCAGAGGGAACGGCTGTATTTCCTCATGAGCCGCTCATTCGTGTGAAAGGGCCTATCTGGCAAGGACAACTCTTAGAAAGTCCTCTGCTCAATCTGATCAATTTCCAGACGCTCATCGCTACTAAATCGGCGCGGATCTGTCTTGCCGCACATCCCGATCCTGTCATTGAGTTTGGAATGCGTCGGGCGCAGGGAGTTGACGGGGCGATTTCTGCGAGTCGAGCGGCATTCATCGGAGGATGCGTCGGGAGTTCAGATGTGATCGCAGGCAAGTTGTTTGGGATTCCCGTCAAAGGGACGCATGCCCATAGCTGGGTCATGGCGTTTGATGAAGAGATCGAGGCGTTTACAGCGTTTGCAAAGATCATGCCGAAGAATTGCATTCTGTTAGTGGACACTTACGATTCCATACGGGGGGTGGAAAGAGCCATCCAGGTGGCCAAATCGCTAAAACCTCAAGGATTCGAGCTCAGCGGAATACGGCTGGATTCGGGTGATTTAGCGCGGCTCAGCATAGAAATCCGGAATATTTTAGATCGCGAAGGATTTGCCCAAACGCTGATTATGGCAAGCAACGAACTCGATGAGTATTTGATCCGTGATCTGAAACAGCAGGGAGCCAAAATCACTCTTTGGGGAGTAGGGACCCATCTGGTTACTGGGAAAGAGCAGCCGGCACTCGATGGGATTTACAAACTATCCGCCATAGAGACAGAAGAAGGGCATTTTGTGCACCGGATCAAGCTTTCCGAACAAACTGCCAAAGTCACAAATCCTGGATCTCTTCAGATACGCCGGTTTTTTGAAGGAGATCGTTTCCTCGGTGATGCGATTTGGGATGAATTGCTTCCTGTCGAAAAGCCCTTTGGAGCGATTGATATCCAAGATCCGGCAGCAATGCGGGTGTTTTCTGGAGTTGGGAAAGACCTTTTAGTGCCCATCTATCGCAAAGGAAAACTGGTCTATCATATTCCCTCTCTCACCTCTGTGCAGCGGCATGCCAAAGAAGAGTGTATGCGCCTCTCTCCGCAAATGATTCGTCTCACCAATCCCGAGCTGTACTTTGTAGGACTTGAGCAGGGTCTTTATAAGAAAAAACTCGAGTTGATCCAGCAACTGAGAGGAAAGAAGTGAAGGTCCTCATTCTCACCGATGTGCAAAATGATTTTCTTTCGGGCGGCGCTCTCGGCGTAAAAGGAGGAGAGGAGATTCTTCCTGTCATTCTCCGCTTGATTCCTCGCTTTCCTCATGTCCTTGCCACCCAAGATTGGCATCCGCACAACCACTGTAGTTTTGGCAATCCTTGGCCGATCCATTGTGTACAAGATACGTGGGGTGCCGATTTTTCGCCTAAACTCGATCGGACGAAATTTGCAGCTATTTTTCATAAAGGGAGTGATCCGAATGTAGAGAGCTACAGCATTTTTTTCGATGCCAAAGGACAGCCGGCCACAGGTATCCATGAGTATTTACAAACCCGTAAATGGCGCGATCTATATTTTGCAGGGTTGACGACCGATTACTGCGTCTTTTATTCGGTCCTCGATGCGCTGAAATTAGGATATCGGGTAACGGTCATCCAAGATGCTTGTCGTGCTATTGGGGATGCAAAGAAGGCGTTGGCCCATATGAAAGAAAAAGGGGCGCAGCTGGTAAGAAACCTTCTCTGAATGTTGCATAACTTTATAGTTCAAGCAGCCATTTCCAGACGGGCAAAATAGTCACTGTTTTGTGATTATGCTCTTCTTGCCCTTCTTCTTCCAAAGTGAGAATCAATCCTTTATCGAGTTGATGCACTTCCATAGCCTCTAATAATCCGCGCAATTCCCGTTGCCTGACTTCAGGAGAAACAAGAGTTGTACTTACTTGAATCACTGCGATGATTTTAAGCTCTTTTTTAATCAGAAAATCACATTCGTATTTTTGCTTATGAAAGTATACCTCTTCTCCCTTGCGCCGCAGTTCATTGAATATGCAGTTTTCTAACATTCTCCCCAGATCTTCAGAAAATCGAAAGGAAATCGCGCTGCCCAAACCTGTATCAAGAATATAGATCTTTTTATCGCTGCCAATCTGATTTTTAAGGGAATAGTCAAATTTATAAAGCTCCTGGAAAAGAAAAATCTCATAAAAATAAGAACAGTAATCAATGATCGTTGACGGATGCATTCCTAAAGCGGTAGCACAGCCGCGATAACTGAATGTTTTTGCGCTATTAGTGGCCAAGTAAATGCCTAATTCTTTGATTTTTAAGAGATTTACTTCATGGCGAGAAGCAATGTCTTTATAGATAAAATCTTCAAAATAGCTCATGAGAAGCTCTTTTTGTAGGACAGGGCGGAGAACGACAGCGGGAAAAGCCCCTGTTTCTAGATAGGGGAGAAAATGGCTCTGAATCAAATTCTGTTTTTGTGACGAAAAAGGTTGTGAGGTGTCAATGGATTTGAAGTGGAGATATTCTTCAAAAGAAAGAGGATGTACTTGAATGGGGATATTCCTTCCTGTGAGAAGCGTGGCGAACTCTTTTTTAATAAATGAGGCATTCGAGCCGCTGATCCAAATTTGAGGAATCTCCTTTCGATCATAGGCTGTTCTTAAAAAGGGCACCCATTCTTTACAATTTTGGATCTCATCAATGAAGAGATTGCGAATAGGGGCGATTTGTCGATATACAGTCAAAATCTCGCTTAAAGAATATTTTTTTAAAATTTCGTCCTCAAAATTGATATAGAGAACCTGAGAATCGCGTTGCAAAATTTTCTCAATCATTTGGTAGAAAAGAGTGCTTTTCCCTACCCGTCTTGCTCCTTCAAGCACCTTTATTTCAGGTATTTGCATGTATTGATCTAGAAGATGATCTCTGGAAATCCCAGCCAATTCTGTCGGAAACTTTCCTTCCCACCAGGGGTTCCAGTCATAGAGCGCTTTGAGGATCTCTTCTCGCATAGAATCTTTTGTTATATCGCATTATATCATTTTCTGAGTTTTTGTGCTACTGCACTAGAACGCTTAGCAGAGCCAGTGCAGCAATAGGGGCAGTTTCTGCTCGTAAGATGTTGTGGCTTAGTCTCCTTCCTTTTGCTCGCTCGGTGAGAAGGGCGTGTTCTTTTTCGGAGAATCCCTTCTCTGGGCCGGTAATGAAGAGGTGAAAGGGGGACTTTTCGGCTTGTAGTTGTAGCCAGGGCGATTGGGGATGGACGTCTCCGAAATAGAGCGCCGCTTCGCATCGGAATACCGCTTCTAGGTTGGGCAGGATTTCGATGTGCGGCAGATAGAGCCTTCCCGATTGCTTCATGGCGGCAACGGCAATGGCGCAAAGCCGCTCTCTTTGGTGTTCTGATAGGCTCTCTTTTTCAGAGTGCTCTGCTGTGTATAAGTAGAACACATCGGCACCGAGTTCTGTTCCTTTTTCTAGGACCCATTCCAATTTAGAAGGGCGCATGAGCGGGATGGCGACGCCTAGTTTTGGATAGGGGGGAGGCTGATGTTCGGTCGTGAGTATGTGCAGCACTGTTTTGCTCTTCGTTTGCTCTACAATGCGTGCTTGGGCCAAATCGCCCTGGCCATTGATGAGTTCGACGGTCTCATCGATCGCGAGGCGCAAGACATGGATGTGGTGATGCTCTGTGTCTGTGATTGTCACGGTGCCTTGTAAAGAGGCATTGAGATAGAAGCGGTCAACGGGCATCGTTTCTCCAGAGAGTGCCCTCTTTGCACACCGATCGCTTCACAATCTCTGTGAAGTTGGTTTGTCCAGGGGCTCGTCTTTTGAGGTCTTCCACATCAAACACATGCAACGCACTCAGATTGAGGTAATGGGAACGGATGGGTGCATAGTTGGTGAAGTTGAAGACGAATTTGCTCCTATAATCAAGGCGGAGAGTCTCTTCCATAGTTTCATAATAGAAGATTTCGCTCGCTTCCATCAAGGGGCGATTCTGCCAGCTTTTGGGTACCAGGAGGATGACAAAGTGGGAATGGTAGATTTCCTGCAAAATGGATAGGGCTGGAAGATACGGTTCTGGATCAGGGGGCAAAATGATGGCAAGACAATCGTAGCCAAATTCTCTTCTGGCATTATGGGGGGTGGGCTGCTTCCATCGGTTGTGTTGCCAGAGCCACTCTCCTGGGTTTTGCCGAATGCTTTGCTCTAGAAGAGTCAAAGCGCGGTCCATCAGACTCCGCATTTCCGTCTCCAAGGATTGGCTGGTATCAGGCCAAATAGGATCAGAATAACGGATCCGGTAGCCCTCTTTGACGCGTCTCGTCTCTGCAAAAATGATGGGGCTGCGTGTCCGATAGGCCAAAAAGGCAGGAGCAGAGGAGGTCCACGCCCGTCTGCCAAAGAAGGGGAAACAATAGGGACTGTCGGGTTTTCCTTGATCACCGACGATGCCCAAAAAGGTCCCTTTGCGCAAAGCCATGCACCCCAGTCTTACTGCATTGCGCGGTTCGATCAGAGTACCGCCAAATTTCTCTCGGATGGAGACGATCCACTGGTAGAGATACCGGTTGCGGATAGGGCGGCCAATGGCCATGCCCTTCATGCGGGAAGTGCCATCGAGAAAAAGCGCTTCCCAGTTCGATTGATGTCCGCAGAAAAAGAGGATCCCTTGCCCTGAATCATGCAGAGCTTGCGCCACTTCTGGGTTTTCACACTCGATGATCCCTTGGACGCTTTTGACGCAGTCCCATTTGGCATATTCTAAGCAATTGATCACAAGATTTTGAAAGGAGCTTTTGGCGATCTGGATCAGTTCAGCAGGCGAAAGATGCAGATTCTGTGCCAGCGCCAGGTTGCTGAGGGTTTTTTTTCGGTACTGATGCAATAGATGAAAGGCCAACAGCCCGAAAACATTGCCCAACGCCCGAATCCAGCGCAAGGGGAGGTAGCCGATGGGAAATACTAGGAGACGGATTAGGGCGTACTTAAGATAATCACGCACACAGATCCAGATATCGCTTTAATTGCCGAGAAAAATCGAGGTGTTTGACACTATTGCGACGCATATTCGCGGCCGGTTCGGTTTTTGGACGTCTCACTGCTTTCCAAAGAGCTTCGAGAATCGAGAAGGGGTCGAGCAGATTCTCAATGACGCATCCTGTTTCAAAGTTCAAGATTTCCGATCCTCCATTATGCGGAGAGGTGACAACAAAGAGTCCCATGGCGAGTGCTTCAACGGTGACATTGGCAAAGGGGTCATAGAATGAGGGGATGAGGAGCGCGTCGGCCATTTGGTAAAAAGGGCGCACATCGGGTTGCGGGCCTAAAAATAGCACCCTCTCTTTCAGTCCTAAATTTCGGGCCTTTTCTCGGTAGGCATCGAGATGTTTGTCTTTTCCAATCACTGTCAGATGAAAATCACGAAATTCCCAAATAGAAAGGGCTTGTAAAAGAGCATCGAGGCCTTTTCTTTGGTACCCATTCCCAATGAACAAAAAGTGGATCTGCTGGTGGTCGAGGGCCAGATGAGTGAGTCGTTGGGTTTTTCCTTCTTTCCAATTTTGAAAAGAGGTTTCCATCTCTTCCCATTCCACGCCATTGTGGATCACCTCGATCAGCGTAGGAGATACATCATAGTGCTCTAGAATTTCTCGTTTGACCATATAGGAATTGGTGAAAATTTTTTGGAGCTGCCGGTTTTCTAATCCTTCTTTTTCCAAAGAGAGGATTTTTCTGTGTAAGGGATTGATGAGACAGGTCCAGTACTTCCATCGCCCTTCTGAGCGAATCCGGCTTTTGAGATAGGCGGCATGGACTCCATTGCCGCAGCGGATGTGTGTCTGTTTGCGGTTTCGGTCCATGCCAAAGATGATATCCGCTCTATTTTTCCCCAGCCAATCGGTCACAGCTCGATCGAATTGCTCCATGCGGAGGAAGGGAGGCCATGTCTGGACAGAAAATGAGTGCACCTGCATGGGCAGCAATCCAGATTCTGTTGCACCGCCGGACGTGAGCAGAGAGACCTTGTCTCCTCGTTGGATAAAAGCCTCAGCAAGGCGGTGGGCGAATTTTTCCAGCCCCCCTGGATTTTTCACATTTGATTTGATGAGAACGGTATCTCTCATGGATAATTCAAAGGGGTAACAGAGATCGTATCTGCTTGTAGCTCAATTTTTAAAGAGAGCTTTTTGTGGTTGGGAGTGTAGAGGCGAAAATGATTCATATAACTGCGGAAGCGGTTGCGTAAGAAATCTTCCCGTAAATGGGGCAGTACATCACTGGATTCATCTCCTTGTTCGAGCATCATTTTGGCGACGTAGCGATCCTCCAAGTCATGAGGGTACATGAATTGGGTATTCCAAAGAAGGGCCTCTCGTTCTGACTTAGGCAGAGCGATGATGACGATTTGGATCCGGTCTTTGACGATTTCTAAGAAGCGGCGGCTCACTCCTTGTACACAGAGGGGGGCAGTGATCATCTTGATCCCATTTTTTTTCACGATGAAGTCATTGGTGGCGAGCGCGTAGGTCTCTGGGTTGAGTGTAGCGCTGTATTTTGGGGGAAAATAGACCGTAACGGGAATCGGATGTCCCAGAGCGATGAGATCTTGCCTGGAAAAGTCGATCCGCAAGGCTTTGGCCTGAGGGTCATCGATCTCAAAAGGGGATTCAGAAAGAAGGGGGACGCTCACCTTTTTCCAAGAATTGGGGACAAAAAAGCTGATTTCATCCGCTGCTCCTTCTTTGGGTGTGGCCGTCAGTGCATCGAGCTCCGCTTTGGAGATATCATTCAGGTTGAAGGTGAGTTTGAGTCCCTTCATTTTCAGTCTTTTTACGGCCTCTTCCGGGCCTGTGACAGTCAGACTCACTTGATAGGGCCAAAGATCGAGAAATTGGTACCCTTTGGGCGCCTCTCCAATGGGTTGGGTGATGAGAATGGGGATTTTGTCAGTGATCAATTTACTCTGTTTGATGATCATTTCAGCGGGAGCTATTTTCGTCAGTGCTTTATTCAGATCGATCGAGTGGTTGATGCAGGTGAGGTGTTTTTTCGTGATATTTGCGATCCACTCATTGGGTTTGCCAGCAGCGTCCAAAACGACTTCGAGGTCTTTGTTTGTCAGTTCGTCTAAGACTGCCTTGTTCCCTGTCAGAGAGAGAGAGATTTTTCGGTTTAAAATGCCATTGGTCTGCATCCCTTCGATGGTCTTTTCTGGAGGGAGATTGACGACTCGCACTGGAATATTAGAGAGAATTTTGGTGGCTGACATAGAGAAATTGACGATCATCCAAATCACAATAGCCAGCAAGAGAGAAATGAGTTTTCTCTGCCAATTTTCGATAAATAATTGTTTCCAAAGCGCCATCACAATCCCAGTTTCTCTGCTAAGGGTCTTTTTTGTGGAACATTGAAGAGGCTCCGGATGATCCCCTTGAATCGATCGATCTTCACGCCTCGAGTCATAATACCTTCTCGAGCGATCGAAACCTTGCCCGTCTCTTCAGAAACCGCGATGAGCAATGCATCGGTGGTGTGGCTCAATCCGAGGGCGGCACGGTGGCGAGTGCCCATCGATTTGGAAAGGTGTGGGTCATCAGAGAGGGGAAGGATCACTGCGGCAGCCAAGATCGTTTGATCGCGCAGAATCACTGCTCCGTCATGCAGGGGTGTATTGATGGCAAAGATTGTCTCTAACACTTCAGGGGAAAAACGGGCATTGAGCATCACTCCTTTTTGCGCATATTCGCCTAATGGGTCTTCATGTTCCATAGCGATCAAAGCGCCGATGTGTTTTTCAGACATCCGATAGACGCTGCCTGCCAATTGGTCTAAGAATTTGTCAAACTCGGTGATTTCTCGGTTTCGTCTCCCTTTCAGGCTCAATTTAGAGAGAGCGACTCGCAACTCTGGCTGAAAAATGACGATGATCGCAATGAACAAGCTGTTGGCGATCAGGACGAGAATTTTATGCAAGACAGGCAGATTGAGCCAGCTGGAAGCGATTAAGATGAGGAGAAAGGCCAAGAATCCCAAAACGAGATCCATCGATTTGGTATTCCAAAAAAAAGACAGCAAGTAATTGATCATGATCGCGATGATCAAGATCTCGATGAGGGGGCTTAAGAAGCTCATGTAACATTAGAAGGGTATCAGATTCGCCAAATAAATTAAATCTCTTGATTATTTTCCCTGAAGGGCGAAGAGGGGGGTTAGGCAGCTGAATAGACAATCGGGGACAAGGTGCCCTTGTCCCCCGCTG